>JAEZHS010000066.1 GCA_023436825.1 Pseudomonadota bacterium
TGTCGAGCCCAATCATGCTAGCCTTTTCCATGGACGGTCCCCTTTCACTGGTGGCTGTTTTCCCAGAACCAGTGTGGCACACCGATGCCGGGTGGGGGCCGTCCACCCCATCATCCCGAGCGTAGCGGGGGACCTTTGAAGCAGCAGTAAAGGTCCCTCGCTCCGCTTGGGATGACATCGAGCATGGATAAAGGCTCACATTCAATGGAACACATCTCCACCTTTCCGTTGCCGCCGGTGACGCTGGTGCTGGGCGGCGCACGTTCGGGCAAGAGCACTCACGCTGAGAAGCTGGCGACCGGCAGCCTGTTCGGCAGAGCACCACGGCCCGCGGTCTATATCGCCACCGCCGAGGCGGGCGATGTCGAGATGGCGACCCGCATCATGGCCCATCGCACCCGCCGCGGCGCCGCGTGGACCACCATCGAGGAGCCGCTGAAGCTCGCCGAGGCGTTGCAGACCGCTGCCGTGCACGGCCAGCCGGTGTTGGTCGATTGCCTGACGCTTTGGCTCTCCAACCTCATGCACGCCGAGGCCGACCTCGACGAGGCGACCGACGAGTTGGTCATGGCGCTCGACGGCTACGCGGCGCCGGTCGTGTTCGTCAGCAACGAGGTGGGACTCGGCCTCGTGCCCGAGACTCCGTTGGGCCGCGCTTTCCGCGACGCCCAAGGCCGGCTCAACATGCGCATGGCCGACCGCGCCGACCGGGTGATCCTGATGGCTGCCGGCCTGCCGCTCGTGATGAAGGACCGCCCGGTCGGCACACTGCCACCCGGCGCGGGGGGCCTTTGAGGCAGCAGGAAAGGTCCCTCGAGACTTGCAGGTCTCGTGTCATTTCTGAGGTAAGAAGTCCAACTGCCTGAAAATAGTCATGAAATATGCTACCATGGCAGTTGTGGTGGCCATTCGGCGCGTCCCCGGCGTCGGCCACAGGACCAAGGAGCATAAGAAATGAAGCTCGACCGCCGATCCGTCCTCGCGGGCACCGCGGCCGCGTTTGCCGCCCCCCTGATCTCCGCTATTCCGGCACGCGCCGATGCCAAGCGACAAGCGCTGGTCGATTCCAGCCTCGAATCCGCGCGCAAGATCCTGACCGGCAAGGATACTCCCGACGCCGCCAAGTACATCCAGGGCGCGCGCGGTGTGCTGATCGTGCCCGAGCTGGTGCAGGGCGGCCTGATCTTCGGCTTGGCCGGTGGCCGCGGCACCTTGATGGCGAGGAGCGCACCCAGCGACTGGAGCCCGCCTGCTTTCTACGCCATGGGCTCGGGCAGCGTCGGCCTGCAGATCGGCGCCAAGGTCTCCGAGGTGGTGTTCATCATCAAGACCGAGAAGGGCCTGCAGGCGATCCTCGACCACAGGTTCAAGTTCGGCGCCGAGGCGGGCGTTGCGCTGGCGGTGGTCGGCATCGGCGTCGAAGGCGGCTCGACCACGGCGGGCGGCGCCGACATCATCGCCTTCGCAAGCTCGCAGGGCCTGTTCGCTGGCGCGTCGCTGGAGGGCTCCTACCTCGATCCCGACAACGACTGGAACGCGCTCTATTACGGCTCGGGCGCCAACACCAAGTCGATCGTGATCGACCGCCGCTACACCAATCCCGGCGCCGAGCCGATCCGCCAGTTCATGGCCAAGTGGTGAGAGAGCGAGTGGCTTGAGCCTGATTCAACGATAGCCGCGAACAAATCGTTTGCGCCGGCCTGCGACGCACGTCTAGACCGCAGGCACCATGATCATGGATCACAGGCAACAGCGCGACCTTGCCCGGCTGCTCGCCGGCCTGCGTCGCGACGGTCGTCAGCAGAGCGGGCTGGATGCCGGCCTGATCCCGCCGGACAAGGACACCGCCTACCGCGTCGCACGCCTCGTCGAGGAAGAGCTCGGCTGGCAAATCGCGGGCTGGAAGATCGCCGCCGCGAAGGCCGAGATGCAGCGCGAGCTGCGCACCGATTCGCCGATCTACGGCCGCGTCTTCGCGCCCGGCGTCAATCTCTCGCCAGTGACAGTCGAGCACGCGCGGCAATGCAGCCCGATTCCGGAGGTCGAATACCAGGCGCGGCTCGGCGCCGATCTGCCCCCACGCGTCAAGCCCTATACCGTCGAAGAGGTGAGCGAGGCGGTGGCGTCGCTGCATCCCGGAATCGAGCTTGCCGAGTGCCGCTTCATCCATGACGACAAGTTCCCGCCGCTCAGCGCCGTCCTGGCCGATGGCGCGGGCTGCGGCACGCTCTGCTACGGCCCCGCGATCGAGGACTGGCGCAAGCGCGACATCGCGGGCCAGGAGGTCGTGCTCCTGTGCAATGGCGTCGCCCGCCGCCGCGGCACGGCGGCCGCCGCGCTCGACCATCCCACGGTGCCGCTCACCTGGCTCGCCAACGAGCTGTCGCGCACCGGCATTGGCCTCAAGGCGGGCCAGATGATCAGTACCGGCACGCTCACCGGCATGCTGCGGCCCAAGGCGGGCGAGACCTATGTTGCCGATTTCGGGCCTTTTGGCAGCGTCACGGCGAGCTATGCCTGACGCCGCCTTCAACCAATAGTTGGTTGTGTATCGTCCGTGTGATGCTACGTATTGGAGCATGCACATGGCCATGAACACGCCCGAGGGTATGTTGAAGCCGCGGCTCGGCCACATTAGGTTCTGGCCATGGCCACGCTGACCTTCGATAAGCTGGCCTATGTCGACCGGCTCAAGGCCGCCGGCATGGGCGAGCGCGAGGCGCGGGGCCTTGGCCGAGGGTTTGGATCAAGCCTTGCGCGAAGAAGTCGCCACCAAGACCGATCTTGCGGCGGTCAAGACGGAACTCGCCGCCGACATTGCAGCGGTCAAGATGGAACTCACCGCCGATATTGCGGCGGTCAGGAGAGAACTCGCGACCGAAATCGCATCGGTCAGAACGGATCTTGCAGCGGTCAAGCATGACATGCTGCGCTGGATGGTCGGGTTGGCATTTGCCCAGGTCGGCCTCATCGTGGCGCTCGTCAGGCTCCTGCCTCACTGAGCATCAACGTCGCTCTCAGTCGATCGCGTCGGCCGTCACATCGAGCGGTGCGGCAACGACGTCGCCTGCCACCGGCACGACCTTGACCGCTGCGCTCGTAACACGGACGGGCGCTGCGACGACACCGCAGCCGGCGAGGCCCGCGGCGATGGCCAGGATCAGCAGAGCTCGTAAACAACGCGTCATGCCTGTCCTCATGTCGAGTGAACGCCGCAAAGGCCCGGCAGTTCCCAGGATGCCTGCATCGAGACTGACGTTTGCGGCCGCGTTGGTGGAGCAAGCCGCTCTCGCCTGCTAGGTATTGGCGGTCCGCATTGCGGAGGAGACCCGCCCATGAGCCTGCCGTTCGACGGCTTCAAGGCCGCCCAGACTGGCCTCGTGGATATGGGCAACATCAGCTTCTCCGACAACACCTCTCCGCCGAACCCACCCACCCCCCGATCTTCAACGTGTGGGAGCTGGCGCAGTATCGCGAAAGCTTCAGCGAGATCGTGCTGAACGTCTCCTGGGCGCAGCTGCAGTCGAGCCAGAACGCGCTCGACACGTCGTTCATCGACAACACGATCGCCCGGGTCAACGCCTTCAACAGCACCTACCATACCAACATCGGCATCAAGCTCAGGCTGCGGGGCGGCTTTGCGGCGCCGACCTGGGTCAAGGAGATCAACGGCGCGCCGATCACGATCACCGGCCAGAACTCGGTCGATCCCGGCTCCTACGAGCCCCAGACGATCGGCCGCGTCTGGACCGCCGACTACGTCAACGCCTGGCAGAGCCTGCAGGACGCGCTCGCCGCCAGTTCGGCGACACCGCGGTGATCTTCGCCCTCGGCAAGCCGATCACGCTGCATGTCGAGGGCGCGCCGGACATCGTGCTGAAGGGCGATGTCCCCCACGCGCTTTCGGATGGCACGCTGACGCCCTTGTCAGCCGACACCTGGCGGGTGGCGTGGAACTTGGGCGGAGTCATCACCGTCAGCGAGCACGGCATCTCGCTCGATTGGCAGGTATCGGCCCGCGATCCCGGGTCGGTGCAGGGCCTGCTCGGCCCAAACAGCGCACCGTGGTCGTACGTCAATCTGCCCGACGGCACGATGGTAAGGCAGACGTACAGCAACGATCAGATCGTCGGTGCCTACGCCGACGGCTGGCGCGCGGCGCACTCGCTGTTCGAGCACCATCATTCGCCGTTGTGACGGAAGATAGTAAAAGCGTTGGGCGCGATGCCCTGCTGGACTTGCTCCCACTCGACCGGCGCGGCGATCGGGAAGCCGGCCAGGGCGCGCGGCGAGAAGGCGGCGATCGCCATCGCACCCGGCTTGTTGTAGCGGCAGTCGATGTTGGCCTTGGCGAGCCGGCCGGCGAGCTGCTCGCTGTAGCGCAGCGCCTCCTGCTGATCGAGGTCGGGCTCGATCGGCACCATGACATGCAGCTCGCGCCCGCCGGTGAGCTTGGGCCAACTCTCCAGCCCCTCGGCCTTCAAGAGCGTGTGCAGCCGCAAGGCCGCGTCGGCGGCGGCAACGCTGAACAGCAGCATGTCCGGCCGCTCGCCGTCGTCGATCGTGACGTTGGCCGCGTGCACTTCGACAGCGCCCATCTCGACTAGGCCCAGCAAGCCGTCGACGCTGTCGATCCAGAAGCGGTCGTCACCTGCCTTGCGCACCGCCTTCGGCGGTTTGCCCAACGTGCCGCCCGTCAGCTTCAGCGGTCGCCGCGCGAGATGGACCAGCGCCTGCTTGGCGACCTTCTTCCAGTAGGCGTCGAGCTCCGTCTTCGCCGGCACGTTGATCGTGGCGCCTGGCAATGTCTGCTTCAGCGAGGCAATGTCCTCCCACGGATCATGGTCGAGGAACGCGAGCCGTTTGGGCAGGTTGAGGACCGTGAAATGGTTCGACCGGATGTTCTCGCCGAGCTCGTCCCAGGCGAGCGGCACCGACACCGGCGCCCCCTCCCGCCCGCGCGTCGAGTAGGCGCCGATAGCGGTGGCGCCCAGGCCGTTGCGCAGGTAGTCGACGAAGATGCGGCCACGCCGGCCGCTCTTGGCCATGTTGTCGGTGTAGAGGTCGGGCCGGTCGGCCGCCATCGCCGAGGCAATCGACTGGGCGAACGCCTTCACCATGTCCCAGTCGGCCTGCGGCGTGAGTGGAAACACCACGTGCAAGCCCTTGCCGCCGGTCGTCTTCACGAAGCTTTCGAGCTTCAGCGCCGCCAGCCGGCGCCGCACGTCGTGCGCGGCGTCGATCACGCGCTGCCAGGGCACGTTGTCGCCGGGATCGAGATCGATGGTGACGCGATCCGGCAGCTCCGGCCGGTCGGCCTTGGCGCCCCAGGGATGGATTTCCAACACGCTCGCCTGGACGAGCTCGAGCAGGCCCGACAGATCGTCGATCACCAGCATCGGCTGCTCGTCGTTGGGGACCGGCACCTGGCGCACGCTGCTGCCGAGGCCCGCCCATGCATGCTTCTGGAAGAAGCCTTTTTCGTTGATGCCTTCGGGATGGCGCAGCAGGCTGAGCGGCCTTCCGACGAGATGCGGCAGGACCCAGCCGGCGATCTCGCGATAGAACTCGGCCAGGCCTTGCTTGGTGATACCCTGGTCGGGCCACAGGAGGCGGCCGGGGTTGGTGAGTCGGATTTCGGGATCCGGTCGTCCCGACCGGAGCGAAGCGGAGTGGAGGGATCTCTTCTTAGCCTGAGGAGGTCCCTCCGCTCCGCGCTTCGCGCTCCGGTCGGGATGACGGTTTTGGTCTTCGGCCTCGACGAGCTCCCTGAACACCGCATGCCGTATCAGCCCGCCGCCGGTGCGGCCGCGATATTCGATCTCGGCCGACAGCACCGGCTCGACCCAGCGCACGCCCTTGGGCGGCGCGGTCTCGTCCTTCAATGGCGGCTTGGTCGTGCGCAGAGGATCGAGCCGCTGCCATAGCTCGCGCGCGCTCGCGGCGGTGAAGCCCGAACCGCAATGGCCGACCGGCATTAGCGCCTTGCCGGCATATTCGCCCAGCACCAGCGCGCCCACTGCCTTGGGATCGACCGTCGAGGGTACGAAGCCCGCGATCACGAAGGGGTCGGTCTGGCTCGACTTTACCTTGAGCCACGCCTTCACCCGGCCCGAGCGGTAGGGAGAGGCGGCCTGCTTGGAGATGATGCCTTCGAGGCCGAGCCGGCTCGCATGCTTGAAGACCGCGTCGCCGTCGCCCGCGATATGGTCGCTGTAACGGATGCGGCTCGCGGCGCCGAGCGGGGCCAGCAGTCGGCCGAGCGCTTCCTTGCGCACGCTGAGCGGCGCCTCGCGCAGGTCGAAGCCGTCGAGGTAGAGAAGGTCGAAGCCGTAGAACAGCATGTCGCCGCCGCTCTTGAGGGCGTCGACCAGCATGGCGAAGCTCGCGACACCGGCCGCCGTCTGCACCAGGACCTCGCCGTCGATGATCGCGACCTTGGCCGGTACGTCGGCCAATGCCTGCTCGATCGAGGGGAAGCGTTCGGTCCAGTCGAGCCCCTGGCGGCTGAACAGCGTCGCCTTGCCGTTCAGGAGATGCGCCTGCAGGCGATAGCCGTCGTGCTTGATCTCGTGCAGCCAGTCCTTGCCCGACGGCGCCTGCTCGGTGGCGGTCGCGAGACTGGGCTCGATGAAACCGGGCTTCGCCGCCGCCTTGGCCTTGGCAAGAGTCGCGGGATCGACGATCGCCTTGCGGCGCTTCGTCTTCTTTCTGGGCTCGGTAATCTCACCCTGGCCCGACGTCCACTGGCGATCCTTTTCGCGTGCGATCGCTTCGATGCTGCGGCCCGTCGCGGCCGAATGCGGCTTCTCGCTCAGGATGTCCGGCTCGCCAGGGGGCCGCGCCGCTTCGTCATCCGATTTGAAGAGCAGCCAGTTCTCGTTCTTCTCGCGCGGCTTGGGCTTCATCCGCACGAGATGCCACTGGCCTTTCAGCTTCTTGCCATTCAGGTGGAATTTGAGATGGCCCTTTTTGTAGCCGAACTCGGGATCGAAATCGGGCGTCCAGGTGCCCTGGTCCCAGATCATCACCGTGCCGCTGCCGTACTGGCCGTCAGGGATCACGCCCTCGAACCCACCGTAGTCGAGCGGATGATCCTCCGTCGCCACCGCCAGCCGCTTCTTGCCGGCGATCAGGCTCGGTCCCTCGGGAACCGCCCAGCTCTTCAGCACGCCGTCGAGCTCGAGCCGGAAGTCGTAGTGCAGCCGCCGCGCCGCGTGCTTCTGGATGACGTACGAATTGCCCGGCGTGGCCGCACGCGTGCCCGGCGGCTCCGGCGTCCGGGAGAAGTCGCGCTTGGCGTTGTAGGCGTCGAGGGTCTTGGCCACGACCCCTTTCTACCTCCCCACGCTTCGCATGGGGAGGTGGCCTGCAGGGCCGGACGCCGTATGACGGGGCCACTTCCCCTTGCTGCGCAAGGGGAGGAAGGCCAGCATCGTTGAAACACCTGATGGAGACGCGTCCCATGTGCCGTAACATCAAGAACCTTTACAATTTCAAGCCCCCGGCGACCGACGAGGAGATCCATGCCTCGTCCTTGCAATTCGTGCGCAAGCTCTCCGGCTTCAACCGGCCGTCGAAGGCCAACGAGCAGGCCTTCAACCGCGCGGTCGCCGAGGTGGCGCACGCCGCGCGCCACCTGATCGATGCGTTGGTCACGACGGCGCCGCCGCGTGATCGCGAGGTCGAGGCTGAGAAGGCGCGCGCCCGCTCGGCGTTGCGCTTCGCCCGCCCGTGATCCTCTAGGGCGTCTCGTCGACGCGCAGGATCTCGACCAGCGGCGGCGAGGTGAGGACCTCGCTGAAAGCGTGCATCCAGTGGCCGGTCTCCTCGCTGGTGCCGACGCCGCGCCCGCGGAACTGATCGAGCTGGTCGAGCTGCGCCAGCTCGAGCTCGAACTGCAGGGCGGCGGCGCCCACGCCGCGCGTCAGCGGCACCAGCATCCGGGCATTGAGGCCGCGGCCGCGCGCGGCCTTGACCTCGCGCAGGATGAAGTTGATGGCGCGTTCGCGGTTCACCGGCAGCACGTCATAGGAAAAGCGGGCCAGATACATCGTGGCCTCC
>JAEZHS010000363.1 GCA_023436825.1 Pseudomonadota bacterium
AAGGTGACGCGGCTGCCGCCGGTCACGAAGTTGAAGCCGATCGACGCCGTATCGGCGATGATCGGCCGCACCTTGTTGTAGTCGACGCCGAGCTCCTCGGCCGCCATCAGGGCGAGCGAGGCGCGGCAGCCGCCGATGTCGGGATTGCCCGAGATCACCGTCACCGATCCGTCCTCGCCGACATGGCTGGCGGCGCTGGAATCGGCGCCGATGTTGAACCAGAAGCCGGCGGCCACGCCGCGGGCATAGCCGTGCTTCGGCGGCGTGCGGTAGTGCGCCGAGTTCTTTACTGCCTCCAGCGTCTCGACCATGCCGATGGTGTTGAAGGTGACGCCATAGGCCGTCTTGGTCCCGGCCTTGGCGGCGTTCTTCAGGCGGAGGTCAATCGGATCCATGTCGAGCTCGAGCGCCAGCATGTCGAGCGTGGACTCGACGGCCCAGGCCGAGATCGGCGCGCCGGGCGCGCGATAGGCCGCGACCTTGGGCCGGTTGCTGACGACGTCGAAGCCCTCGATGTAGACGTTGTCGATGTCGTAGCAGGCGAAGCTGCACATGCAGGCCGGACCGACCGGCGAGCCCGGGAAGGCGCCCGCCTGCATCTGGACGATGCACTCGGCGGCGACGATGCGGCCGTCCTTCATGGCGCCGATCTTGACCTTGACGTTGCCGCCCGGCGCCGGGCCGGAAGCGCGGAACACGTCCTCGCGCGACATCGTCATCTTCACCGGCCTGCCGGACTTCATGCTGAGCCGCATGGCCAGCGGTTCGAGATAGACGACGGTCTTGCCGCCGAAGCCGCCGCCGATCTCGGTCGGCGTCACGCGGATCTGCGAGGTCTCGATGCCGAGCAGCCGGGCGCAGAAGCCACGCACCTGGAAGTGCCCCTGGGTGGTCGTCCAGACCTGGATCTGGCCGTCCTCGGCCGCGGACGCGAGCGCGGCGTGCGGCTCGATGTAGCCCTGGTGCACGGCCTGCGTGGTGTAATCCTTCTCGATCACGACCTCGGCCTCAGCGAAGCCCGCCTTGGCGTCGCCCTTCTTGAATTCGATGCGCTTGGCGATGTTGGACGGCTTGCTGGCCGGCGGGTTGGCGCCCTCGGTCAGGAGGTGATCGTGCAGGATCGGCGCGTCGGCCTTCATCGCCTCGGCGACGTCGATGACGTGCGGCAGCACCTTGTAGTCGACCTTGATGAGCGCCAGCGCCTGCTTGGCGATCGCCTCGGACACCGCGGCGACGGCGGCGACGGGATGGCCCTCATAGAGCGCCTTCTCGCGCGCCATGATGTTGCGCGTGATGTCGCGCATGTTCACCTGCATCTCGCCGGTCGGCACGATGAGGTTGGCCTGGTCGGGGAAGTCCTGGGCGGTGATCACCGCCTTCACGCCGTTCAGCGCCAGGGCCTTCGAGGTATCGACTGAAAGGATCTCGGCATGGGCGTGCGGCGAGCGCAGCACCTTGCCGACGAGCTGGCCCGGCAGGTTGAAGTCGGCGCCGAAGCGGGCGCGGCCGGTCACCTTGTCGGCGCCGTCGGGACGATCCGGACGGGTGCCGATCCACTTGTACTTGCCTTCGAGATTGGGGCGATGCTCGCTCATCGGGCGGACTCCCTCATTTCGGCGGCCACATCGAGGACCGCGGTGACGATCTTGTCGTAACCCGTGCACCGGCAGAGGTTGCCCGCCAGCCAGTAGCGGACCTCGTCCTCGGTCGGGTTGGGATGCTTCTCGAGCAGCGCCTTGGAGGCGATCAGGAAGCCCGGCGTGCAGATGCCGCACTGGAGCGCGGCCATCTCGACGAACTTCTTCTGCAGCGGGTGCAGCTTGTCGCCCTCGGCCATGCCTTCGATGGTCTCGATCTTCATGCCCTCGGCCTCGGGCGCGAGCACCAGGCAGGAGCAGACGAGCCGGCCGTTGACCGTGACGCTGCAGGCGCCGCAGTCACCCGAGCCGCAGCCTTCCTTGCTGCCGGTCAGCCCGAGATTGTCGCGCAGGACGTCGAGCAGGGTCTGGTTGGCGTCGCACAGGAACTCGGTGGGCGCGCCGTTGATGGTGGTGTTGACGTGGATCTTGGCCATGGTGCTTAAAAATCCTCTTGAACCGTGCCCATTAAACGGGGCGGTGTCCGCGGTGTTCGATGCCGTTGATGCGATCGCGCGCGATCATGGCCGTGCGCTTCAGCAGCACGCCGGCGATCTTGGTGCGGTACTTGATGGTGCCCCGCTTGTCGTCGATCGGCTTGCAGGCCGCCGAGCAGGCCTCGGCAGCGGCGGCGAGCGCCTCGGCGTCGAGCTTGGAGCCGATCAGCGCCTTGGCTGCGTCCTCGACCAGAAGCACGGTGGGCGCCACGGCGCCGAGGCCGACGCGCGCGTCGGTGACGGTGTCGCCCTTCATGGTGAGCGAGACGCCGACGCCGACGACGGCGATGTCCATCTCGGTGCGCGGGATCAGGCGCAGGTAGGCGTCCGACGAGTTCTTGGGCCGCTTGGGCAGCGTGAGGCTGACCACGATCTCCCCGGGCTTCAGCGAGGTCCTGCCCGGACCGGTGCAGAACTCCTCGACCGGCACCTTGCGCTTGCCGGTGGGGCCGGCGACGTTGACGATGCAACCGGCGGCAACGAGCGCCGGCACGCTGTCGGCGGCCGGCGAGGCGTTGCACAGGTTGCCGCCGGCGGAGGCGCGGCCCTGGACCTGGGTGGAGCCGATCAGGTTGACGGCCTCGACCACGCCCGGCCAAGCCTTGCGCAGCTTCTTGTTCTCGCCCAGCACGGCGGCCGGCGTCGCGGCGCCGATGGTGAAGCTGCCGTTCTTTTCGACGACGCTCACCATCTCGGGGATCTTCTTCACGTCGACGATCACCCCGGGGCTGCGGGCGCCGGACTTCATCTGGACCAGAAGGTCGGTGCCTCCGGCCAGGATGTAGCCCTTGCCCTTGGCTGCCTGCATGAACTTCACCGCCTCTTTGACGGTTTTTGCAGACTGATATTGGATTTCACTCATGCGGCGGCGTCTCCCCTGTCCGGGCAATGGCCCGTTTCAATGGATGGCACATCCAAGCGGACTGGAAGCCGCATAGCAAGCCGGACGTGCCGGAATCGGCCTGTTTACACTGCACTTGACACGTTTCCTTTCGCATCACGCGCGGACAGATGTCAGCTCCTTACGTCCCCGCTCTCCCTCGCGTTCCTCTGCCGACCCTCATGCTCCTCTCCCCCTTGGGGGAGAGGCTGGGTG
>JAEZHS010000077.1 GCA_023436825.1 Pseudomonadota bacterium
TGTCGAGCCCAATCATGCTAGCCTTTTCCATGGACGGTCCCCTTTCACTGGTGGCTGTTTTCCCAGAACCAGTGTGGCACACCGATGCCGGGTGGGGGCCGTCCACCCCATCATCCCGAGCGTAGCGAGCGAAGGCCGTCACTGGAGCCTGATGGCGGCCTTCTTCGCGAGATCGATGTTGTCCCGTATTTCCCACTTGATGATCCGCTCAAGCTCCTGGGACGTCGTAGGCGAA
The DNA here is from genome assembly GCA_023436825.1 of Pseudomonadota bacterium. The sequence continues at coordinate 236 of JAEZHS010000077.1, forward strand.
GGGTCCGTGCCGAGCGCCTGGAGACCCTCGCGGACCTCGGGCGACTCGAGAGCCCTTTTCGCTTCGGCGTTCAGCCGGTCGATGATGCTGCGCGGCGTGCCGGCAGGCGCGAAGAGTCCGATCCAGAAGGTGTAGGTGCTGTCCGGAAAACCCTGCTCCTCGGTGGTCGCAAGCTCGGGCAACGCCGAAGAGCGCCGCGGGCTGCCATTGGCGAGCGCCACGATGCGGCCCTGCCTGATCATCGGCAGGGCCGCAACGATCGGACAGAAGCAGATGTCGGTCACGCCGTTCATGGTGTCGCGCAGCGCCTCCGGCGTGCCGCGATAAGGCACGTGCACGGTGCCGATCTGCGCCGAGAGCCGAAACTTCTCGGCGTTCATGTGCGTGCCGCTGCCCGTGCCGGCGGTGGCGTAGGTGAGCTTGCCCGGCTCCGCCGTCGCCGCCTGCACGTAGTCGGCCGCGGTCTTCCAGCCCTTCGACGGCGCGGCGACGAGGATGTTGGGCTGCTGGGCGAGCATCGTGATGGCGCGCAGATCGACCCGCGTGTCGTAGGTCATGTCGGGATAGATCGCGGGATTGACCGTGTGGGCGGAGGAGTTGATGAGCAGCGTGTAGCCGCCGGGCTCCGCCCGTGCGACCTGGCCCGCACCGATCGTTCCACCGGCGCCGGGCCGATTGTCGACGATGACCGGCTGGCCGAGATTCTGGCTCATCGCCGCCGCCACGATCCGAGCGACGACGTCGGTGGCGCTGCCCGGCGTAAAGGGCACGATGATGTGGATCGGCTGGTCGGGCCAGGTCTGCGCCACCGCGCGCTGCAGGATGGGAAAGTCGGCCAGCACCGACAGGATGGCCAGGAAGACAAAGCGATTCATGACACGCTCCTTGCGTCATCCCGACCGGAGCCGAGCGAAGCGAGGCGAAGTGGAGGGATCCGTTCTTGTGGCTGCGTCGCGAAGAAAAGGTCCCTCGACTACGTTGTCCTCTGGACAGCCTCGTCGGGGATGACGGTTGACCGTCAGTGCGCGTGCTCGCAGGTGACGTTGGGATTCATGTCGGCGAAGGCGCCGCGCGGGTTGCTCTTCCAGGCCCAGACGTGCAGTTCGTAGAACGGCCCGAGCCCGTAGCGGTTGGGCGCGCCCGTGAAGTTGAAGAGCTGACCCTGAAGCGAGGCGGGACCTTTCGACGTGATGTACTCGACCGCAATCAGCGTCATCTTGCCGTCGGAGCCCGGCTCGTACATCACCGCCTGCGGATGGGCGATGTCGACGGCGTCGGCCTTCAGGAGCTTCTCGCTGACGTAGTGGACACCCATCGCTCCGCCATCGATGCCGCTGGCGCAGGGGATCGGCGCATAGCCTTCGGAAACGGCGACCGATACGTCCTTGAAGCGGTCGTTGGCCGCGCGCACCTTGTCCACCAGCGTGTGGCCGCGCTGCTGCGCCAGGACGGCGGTCGCAAGCGAGATCAAGGACACGACCGTCAGAAACTTGACGTAGTAGGCAACGGGCATTGCTTTCCTCTTATTCGCTGCAAAAGGGGCCGAGGATTTCCGCAGCGCCACTGTGTTGAGTCGACATGAGCACCAGCACGCCTTTCCTTTTCCTCGGTAAACAGGCCATGTCTCGCCACAACCTGAGGGGCCTTCATCGAGCGGCCCTCAAATGCCCGAAGTCGCGTTGCAAGACTTTGACGGATGATTGATTTGTCCTTGAGAAGCTCTTGATTGATGGTCTCGGCCCCACATGCATTGGTGAGGCGTCCCGCGTGCAATTCGTCTTTGACAATCATGTGCTCGATGCCGACCGCCGCGAGTTGCTTCGCGACTGCACGGCGGTTGCAGTCGAACCGCAGGTATTCGACCTGCTGCTCCACCTCGTCCAGAACCGCGACCGCGTCGTCAGCAAGGACGATCTCATCGCCTCGGTGTGGCGCGGCCGGATCGTGTCGGATTCCACCTTGGCGAGCCGCATCAACGCCGCACGGCGGGCGATCGGCGACAATGGCGATGCCCAACGACTCATCCGGACCGTCGCCCGGCGTGGCATCCGCTTCGTCGGATCGGTGGACATGCGCGACGAAGCCGGCCCCGCTCCGGCCGTGCCTCTTGCTCCCGCGCCGCGTGCAGAGCGCCCAGCCATCGCCGTGCTTCCCTTCGTGAACGGCAACGACGAGCCGGAGCAGGATTACTTCGCCGACGGCATCTCCGAGGACATCATCACGGAACTGTCGCGGCTGCGCTGGTTCCTGGTCATCGCCCGCAATTCCTCCTTCGCCTACAAGGGCAAGCCGGTACCGACCAGGCAGATGGGCGAGGAGCTGGGCGTCGGCTACCTGGTCGAGGGCAGCGTGCGCAAGAGCGGCGAGCGCGTGCGCATCACCGCACAGCTCAGCGAGGTCGCTACGGGCAAGCAGCTCTGGGCGGAGCGATACGACCGGCTGCTCTCCGACGTGTTCGCCATCCAGGACGAGATCACCGAGGCAGTGGTTGCCGCCATCGAGCCGCAGGTCTGGGCCAATGAGAGCTTCCATGCCCAACGCAAGGCGCCGGAGAGCCTCGATGCCTGGGGCCTGGTGATGCGCGCGCTGTCGCACTACTGGCGCGTGACCAGGGAGGACAATCACTTGGCCCGGCAGTTCCTCGAGCGGGCGATCGCCCTGTCACCCGATTACGCCCAGGCGCTGGCGGTGTTCGCGGTCAGCACCATGTTCGGCGCCCACATGGGCTGGCAGGACGCGGCAGTCGCCGTGCCAGTCGCCGAGCGCGCCGCTCTCGACGCGGTCCGTGCCGACATCGATGACCCCTGGGCGCACCTGGCGCTGGCGACCATCCACCTGCACAGGGCGCGCTTCGAGGAGTCGCTTGCCGAATTCGAATGGGCGCTGCGTCTCAACCCGAACTTCTCGCTGGCGCTTGGCTATTACGGCCTGGTGTTGCCGGGCGTCGGACGCTGGCGCGAAGGCGCCGACGCCGCCCGCCGCGCCCTGCGCCTCAGCCCGCGCGATCCGTTTTCGGCGATCTTCAGCGGTGTCGCGGCCTACGCCGAGTTCGTCGGCCGGAACTACGAGGAGGCCGTGCGGCTGGCGCGCGAAGGCGTGCGCCAACGCCCGGAATTCGTCGGTGGCTACCGCATCCTGACCGCGGCCGCAGCCATGGCGGGCGACGACGCCCTCGCCCGGTCGGCCCTGCAGGAGCTGCGCCGGACACAGCCCAACATCTCGCTGGCCTGGGTCGAGAGCCAGATGCTGGTGAGAGAGCCAGCCGAACGGGCGCACTACCTGGAAGCGTTCCGTCGCGCGGGGCTGAAGTAATTCTACCGTAAGCTGACCACCTCGACTCGATGGCGAGTGTTGCTAATCGGCAACACCCCGCGGCCCCACCTGTGTCCTTCCAGTGCCGCGGAAACTCCCACTCACGCACGGCGTTCGTACGCGTGTGGGAACGGGAAGAAGGGACAAATGCCGGCAACGACTTGGGAGACCTCGAACAACCGCGTAATGCTCGTCGACGACGACGAGCTCTATCTCGAAACCATGATGGCAGAGCTGGAGGATCGGGGCTTTGCGGTGCGGGGCTTCCCCGACGGGCCCTCGCTCTTCAAGGAGCTGGAGCGCACACCCGATGCGGACGCGCTGCTCCTCGACTGGACGCTGCCCAGCATGTCGGGCATCGACGTGCTGTCGGGTATACGGGACCGGGGCATCGACGTCCCGGTCGCCTTTCTGACCGGGCGGGCGCTGGTCGACTACGAGCACATTGCGCTCGACCGCGGCGCCGTCGACTTCATCGACAAGCTGCGCGGCGCCGACATCATCGCCCAGCGGCTGAGCCGCATGGTGGTGGGCAACCGCCGACGGCCACCCGTCGCCGCCACCGAGCCCGAAGCACCGATGGTCTGCGGCCTCCTCAGCCTGTGGCAGCGCAGCCCGCGGATCCAGTGGCGCGGCGCCGATGTCGGCCTGACGATTACCGAGTACAAGATCATCACACTGCTGGTGGCCAACATCGGCAAGCCGCTGACCTACCGGGCGATCTACGACACGATGCACTATGCCGGCTTCATGGCCGGTTACGGCGCCGACGGCTACCTCGTCAACGTACGATCGGCCCTGAAGCGCATCCGGAAGAAATTCATGGCGCTCGATCCTGCCTTTGGCGAGATCGAGAACTACGCGGGTGTCGGCTATTCCTGGCGCAGGCCGGAGCAGGTCTGACTCATCCATCTTCCGGACCGCCGGCGGTCCGGAAGAGAGGCTACTTCGGACTGCAGCTCGAGCAGGAAAGCTTCTTCGCCGTCGTGCGCCCGTCCTTGCGCGGGCGGGTCTCGGCATGGCCGCACACCGAGCAGCCGTCGATCTCGAAATGCACCCAGTGGGTGGGCGCACCACAATCCTCGCAGGGCAGACCGCGACGGTTGCCGATCGAGCCGAAGCCCGGCGCGTCGCATTTCGGGCATAGCCGCTCCAGGCGCTTGGCGAGCTTCCAGGAGAGCGCGCGCAGCACGCGCATGCGCAGCGGGTTGCGATGGGCGCGCATGTCGCTGAACAGCACGGCGAAGCCGTCCTCGGAGCGCCTGGCCTCCTGGTCCATGGCCGATACCACGTCGTCGAGCGTCGCGAGGTCCTTGATCGGCCGGCTCCAGTCGCTGCTGCAGACCACGAACACGCCAAAGCGCGGGAAGCCCATGGCCTTGGCGATTATGCGAACGTTGGGATCGCCCGCCTTGAAGCGCAGCAGGCGCCAGCTGGTGCGATGGGTGGGCAGCGTCTCGACCATGCGGATGCCGCGCCGGCGATCGACGAAGGCCATGATCTCGACACCGCTCGAGGTCAGCGGCACGGCGTCGATCGGGCCGTAGCTGCCCTCGTTGGCGATGGCGTAATCGACGTCGAGGGTCCGGAAGGCGAGCTCGGCCTTCAGCACACAGGTCTCGACGAGGGCGTCCGGGCGCGGCACCTCGCCGGAAAACGTCCCCAGTGCGTCGGTGTCGATGTCCGGCCTGATCACGATCTCCGCCCCCAGCACGCGGCGAAACGGCGGCGCGACCGCCAGTTCCTTGGCATGCATGGTCGCCAGGCCGATACGCTGGCCGGCGTAAGGATGTCGTCGTGTCAATGCCACCGCGCTACGGCCGACGATCGAGTCGATGGGACTTGCTCCGCCGGACTATTCTGCCGCTTGCGGCAAGGCCTCGCGGGCGAGCTGCTGCTCGACCAGGGTCGCCCAATAGGAGGCGCCGATCGGCAGGATCTCGTCGTTGAAGTCGTAGCCCGGGTTGTGAACCATGCAGCTACCCACGCCGTCGCCGTTGCCGATCCAGATGTAGCAGCCGGGCCGCTTGAGCAGCATCCAGGCGAAGTCCTCGCTGCCCATGGCAGGCGTGGGGTTGCGGTTGACATTCTCGAGGCCGACCAAGGCGGAGGCCGCCTTGGCCGCGAACTCGGTCTCCTGCTCGCTGTTCACCGTCGCAGGATAACGGCGCTCGTAGCGCCACTTTGTGACCTCGGCGCCGAAGCCCGCGGCGACGTTGCGCGCGACCTGCTCGATGCGCCTTTCGATCATGTCCTGCACCGGCTTCTTGAAGGTGCGGACGGTGCCGCGCAGCACGCATTCCTGCGGGATCACGTTCCAGGTGTCGCCGGCGTGGATCTGGGTGGTCGAGACCACGGCGGTGTCCATCGGATCGACGTTGCGCGCCACGATCGACTGCAGCGCCGTGACGATGTGCGAGCCCACGCCGCCCGGATCGATGCCGTGATGCGGCATGGCGCCGTGCGCGCCGACGCCCTTCACCACCACTTCGAAGATATCGTAGGCGGCCATCATGGGGCCGGGGCGGACGGCGAAGCGGCCGACCGGGATGCCCGGGATGTTGTGCATGCCGTAGACGCCCTCGACCGGGAACTTGTCGAACAGCCCCTCCTCCACCATGACGCGGCCGCCGCCCTCGTTCTCCTCGGCCGGCTGGAAGATGAAGTAGACGGTGCCGTCGAAGTTCTTGGTCTCAGCGAGATACTTGGCGGCACCCAGCAGCATCACGGTGTGGCCGTCATGGCCGCAGGCATGCATCTTGCCGGGAATCATCGACTTGTGGGCGAACTCGTTGGTCTCGTGGACGTCGAGCGCATCCATGTCGGCGCGCAGGCCGATCGCCCGTTTGGAAGTGCCCGAACGCAGCACGCCCACCACGCCGGTCTTGGCGAGGCCGCGGTGAACTTCGATGCCGAAGGACTTCAGCTTGTCGGCTACGATGTCGGCGGTCCGTACTTCCTCGAAGGCCGTCTCGGGATGGCTGTGGATGTCATGGCGCCAGCCGGTCATGTCCTTATGGAACGAGGCAATACGATTGATGACCGGCATTCGGGCCCTCTCCACAAAATATGGGTGCGGATCGTAAGGATGCGCGGCGACGGGTCAAGCGTAGCGAGCATGCGCCGGTGCAGATCAGGCATCGTGCGGGAAGTACGCAGTGGCTCGATGGCTCGCTGCGACGGCTGATGCAACCGTGCGTGGAGAGTCCGTTCCGCGCTCCCTGCCCACAATGCTTGTCGCGGTCGCAAGCTTCGACTCTGGCCCTGCATGGATGACGCTCCAGCCGTCGCGCAGAGACGTTCGATCGCTGAGCGCGCATGGGCAGGCTCCTGGCCAACCCTCGGCAACCGGCAAGGCGAAACGGCCTGCCTCGATCGGATCGCGCGACGAACCCTGCGGTGAGTATGATCGCCAGTCGAAATTTCGTTGCTCGGCTCAGAGCTTATGCCTAGCATTCGCACAAGGTCTGAAAGACCACGCATCGCGGTCAACGCGAGCCCCGGCACAAAGGACAGCTCGGAGGAGGAACGCTCATGGTTAGGAGGACAATCGGTCGGCGTCGCTTCGTTACCAGTACAGCTGCTCTCTCATCGGCCATGGTGGCCGCACCGTTCGTGCGGGGCGCCCATGCCGCCGGCAAGCTGGCGATCGGCTTGTGGGATCATTGGGTGCCCGGCGCCAACGCCGGCGCCGAGGCCGTCGCCAAGGGGTGGGCCGAAAAGGAGAAGGTCGATCTGCAGATCGACTTCATCACATCACAGGGCAACAAGCTGATCCTGACGGCGGCGGCGGAAGCGCAGGCGCGGTCGGGCCACGACATCCTGGCGCAAGGAAGCTGGGATTGTGCCCGCTACTCCGATCAGCTCGTGCCGGTGGACGATGTCATGGCGCCGCTGGTCAAGCAGAACGGCGCGGCCAGCGCCATCACGACCTACCTCGGCAAGATCGACGGCAAATGGCTCGGCGTGCCGGCAACGCCGGGAGCCCAGTTCAAGGGACCGGCGTCGCGCATCGATCTCCTGAAACAGCATGCCGGCATCGACATCCAGGCCATGTATCCGGCCGGCGCTCCCCCCAAAGCCGACAACTGGACGCTCGACACCTTCCTCAAGGCAGCGGCGGACTGCCACAAGGCGGGCTTCCCGTTCGGCATCGGGCTCGGCACGACGGCGGATTCGGTCGATACCTGCGGCGCCATCTTCCAGAGCTTCGATGCGGAGCTCGTCAACGCCAAGGGCGACATCACGGCGAAGAGCGACAACGTCAAGAAGGCGCTCGAGTACTGGAAGCAGCTCGTCGCCTACCTGCCGCCGGACGCGCCGTCGTGGGACGACGCCAGCAACAACAAGATGTTCGTCGCCGGCAAGACCGCGCTGATCATGAACCCACCCAGCGCCTGGGCGGTGGCGCGGCGCGACCGGCCGGAAATCGCCGAGCAGACCTGGCACCACGGCATGGCCGCCGGCCCTGCCGGACGCTACGGGCCGTTCACGACGCCGTTCTGGGGCATCTGGAACTTCAGCAAGAACCAGAGCGCCGCCAAGAGCCTGCTCACCGCACTGTCGCAGGCCGACGCGATCGAGGCCATGGTGAAAGCGAGCGCCGGTTACGACATCCCGGCATTCGCCAATCTCACGACCCTGAAAGTGTGGGCGGAGGAAGGGCCACCCAAGGGAACGCTCTTTCACTACGCCAACCCGTTCAACCATCAGATCCTGTCGATCGCCGCGGCGCCCGCGCCGCACAAGATCGCCGTTCAGATCTATCGGCATGGGCTGCAGACCCAGATGGTGGTGCGCTACGCCATCCGGAACGAGCCGATCGACAAGGTGCTGGCCTTCGCGGTCAACGAGCTCGAAGGCTATATGCGGGTGTGACCAACCGGCTCCGGCGTTCCTCTAAAACTCACGCTCCTCTCCTCCATCGGGGGAGAGGAACATGAGGGCGTGAACCCAGATCTACGCCGCGCTCGGCGTGTACGACCGTTCCTCGACGCCGAGGCGGCCTTCCTCGATGGCGTGGCACGCCACGGTGCCGCCTTCGATGGGCAGCGCCTTGGGCCGCTCGACCTTGCAGCGTTCGTTGGCGAAGGGGCAGCGCGGATGGAAGGTGCAGCCCGACGGCGGGTTGATCGGGCTCGGCACCTCGCCCGCCACCGGCGCGCGCTGCCGGCCGGTCATGTCGAGGTCGGGGATCGTGTCCAGCAGCATCCGCGTGTAGGGGTGCTTGGGCCGGCGGAACAGCGTATCGGTCGGCGCCACCTCGACCAGGCGGCCGAGGTACATCACACCGACGCGCGTGGAGATGTGATAGACGACCGCCAGGTTGTGGCTGATGAACAGATAGGTGAGCTGCAGGCGGCGCTGCAGGTCGACCATCAGGTTCAGGATCTGCGCCTGCACCGAGACGTCGAGCGCCGAGGTCGGCTCGTCGCACACCAGGAACTCCGGATGGCTCGCGAGCGCGCGGGCGATCGAGATGCGCTGGCGCTGGCCGCCGGAGAATTCGTGCGGGTACTTGCGGCCATCGGCAGGAGTCAAACGCACCTGGCGCAGGCGCTCGCCGACCTGGTTCTCGAGATCGGCCTTGTCCTTGGCCAGCCCGAAGGCGCGGATCGGCTCGGCGACGATGTCGAACACGCGCCAGCGCGGATTGAGGCTGGCATACGGGTCCTGGAAGATCATCTGCATGCGCCGGCGCAGCGCGGCCGTGTCGGCGCGGCTGCGCGAGCTTGCCATGTCGTTGCCGTCGAATTCGATCGAGCCCGCCGTCGGCGGATAGAGGCCCACCACCAGACGGGCCACCGTCGACTTGCCGCAACCCGACTCACCCACCAACGAGAAGGTCTCGCCCTTGGCGATCTCGATGTCGATGCCGTCGACCGCCTGCACGATCTGACGTGGGCGGCCTTCGAGCGTTCGCACCAGCCATGGCGCCGAGACATCGAAGTAGCGCTTCAGGCCTTCGATCTTGACGAACTGGTTCATACCGCCGTCAGGCATCGACCAGCTCCTTGGCGACCGGAGCGCCGACGCCGCCGCGATCGTGCAGCCAGCAGGCGGCACGGCTGGCCCCCGCGCTCATCAGCTCCGGCCGATCGCTGAGGCAGCGACTGCCGCGCAGCGTGCAACGCGGATTGAAGGCGCAGCCCTTGGGGATCTCGGTGAGGCGCGGCATGGCGCCGTCGATCTGCGTCAGCTTCTCGTGGCGCACGCCGAGGCTCGGGATCGAGCCCATCAGGCCCTTGGTGTAGGGGTGCTTGGCGTGCTTCACCACGTCGCGCACTGGACCGATCTCGGCGATGCGGCCGGCATACATCACCGCCACGCGATCGGCGGTCTCGGCGATGACGCCCATGTCGTGGGTCACCAGCATCACCGCCGTCCGATGCTCGCGGCAGAGCTTCTTCAGCAGCGCGATGATCTGCGCCTGGATCGACACGTCGAGCGCCGTCGTCGGCTCGTCGGCCACGATCAGGCGCGGGCCGGCGCAGAGCGCCAAGGCGATCACCACACGCTGGCGCATGCCGCCGGAGAACTGATGCGGGTAGTGGTCGATGCGGCTCTCCGCGCCCGGGATGCCGACCTCCTTCAGGAGATCGAGGGCGCGCTTGCGCGCCTCGGCGGCAGAGAACGGCAGATGGGTCTGGATGGTCTCGACGAGCTGCCGGCCGATCGAATAGAGCGGGTTCAGGCTCGTGAGCGGATCCTGGAAGATGGCGCCGATCCTGGCGCCGCGCACCTTGCGCATCTCCTCGTAGGGCAGGTTGTCGATCCGCCGGCCTTCCAGCCTGACCTCGCCGCCGGCGATGCGGCCGGGCGGCTCGAGCAGGCCGATGATGGCATTGCCGGTCAGCGACTTGCCGGCGCCCGATTCGCCTACGACGCCCAAAACCTCGCCAGGGGCGATGTCGAAGGAGACATCGTCGACGGCGAGCAACGTGCCGCGCCGCGTCGGGAACTCGACCCTGAGGTTCTTGACCTCGAGAAGCGGCGGATTGTTCGATGCGACGGCCATCTTCGCCTATTCTAGCGCAGTTTGGGGTTGAGGGCGTCGCGCAGCCAGTCGCCCAGCAGGTTCACGGCCAGCACCAGGGCGGCGAGCATGGCGCCGGGGAACACGATCACCCACCACTCGCCCGACTGCAGGACCTCGTTGCCCAGACGAATCAGGGTTCCGAGCGAAGGCTGGGTCGACGGCAGGCCGACGCCCAGGAAGGACAGCGTCGCCTCGGTGATGATGGCAAGGCCGAGATTGATGGTGGCGATCACCAGCACCGGACCGGTGACGTTGGGCAGCACGTGGCGGACCATGATCAGGACCGGCGACAGGCCGATCACGCGGGCGGCCTGCACGTACTCCTTGTTCTTCTCGACCAGGACCGAGCCGCGCACCGTGCGGGCGTACTGCACCCAGAAGGAGAGGCCGATGGCGCCGACAATGACGAAGATCGCGATCTCGTCATGGCGTTGCACCGAGATGATGCCGCGCACCACGCCGTCGATCAGCAGCGCCACCAGGATCGCCGGGAAGGTGAGCTGCACGTCGGCGATGCGCATGATCACCGTGTCGACCATGCCGCCGACATAGCCGCTGACCAGGCCGAGCGCGATGCCGATCACCATGGCCACGATCACCGAGGCGAAGCCCACGATCAGCGACAGGCGCGTGCCGTACATGATGGCGCTCAGCACGTCCCTGCCCTGGTCGTCGGTGCCCAGCGGGAAGGTCCATTCGCCGTCGGGCGAGACCAGGACCGGCGGCTTCAGCCCGT
>JAEZHS010000118.1 GCA_023436825.1 Pseudomonadota bacterium
TTGGCGATGATCAGCAGCTTGGCGTCGCCGTCCTTGGCTTTCTTGCGCAGCGCCTTGGCCTTGTCGGGATCGAACTCGGGCCACGGCCTGATGTCCTTGCCGTACCACGGGCTCGACTTGCTGTAGAAACCCTTGGCGACCTCGCCCTGTTTGTTGAAGACGGCCTCGTGGATGCCTTCATGATCGATGGCATGCGCCGCCGCGGTGCGCAGCATGTGGGCGTCCGGATTGTCCTTGTGGGAGAACGGCCCGCTGCGCAGGTTGAAGGTGATCAAGGCGGTGCCGGCCTGGGGCACCGGGTAGGTCTCGTAGACCTTGCCGTAGTCCTTGATGAAGGAGGGCGCGTCGGCATAGGCGACGTTATCGATCAGGTCGAGCTCGCCGGCGCGCAGCGCCGTCAGGCGCACGCGGTCCTCCTTCTTCGGTCGGCCGATCAGGCTGTCGAGATAGGGCAGCGTGTTGCCCTCCGAATCGGTCTCCCAGAAGTTCTCGAAGCGAACCAGCTCGCAGACGTCAAAGCGCTTCCACGCCTTGAACTTGAACGGCCCGCAGCCCGCCGGGGCGGTGTCGGCCCTGTCGACGGCGCCGGGCGCGATGAGGTTCACCGGGTAATAGATGAGATTGGAATCGAAGGCCGCGCTGGGCTCCTTGAGATGGACCTGCACGATCCACTTGTCGTCGACCGTGACGCGCTCGACGTCGATCAGCGCCGAGCGGTTGAAGGAATGGCCGATCTTGGGATCGAGGATGCGTTCGAGATTCCACTTCACCGCCTGGGCGTCGATCGTCTCGCCGTTGTGGAATTCCGCCCCCTGGCGCAGCTTGAAGGTCCAAGTCTTGAGGTCCTGTGACGGCTCCCATTCCTTGGCGATGGCGGGAACGATGTTCATGCCCGCGTCGAAGTCGAGCAGGCCGCCGGTGGTGCCCGCCATCGGCTGGGAGACGTAGTAGATGAAGTTGCGATGGGTATCGAGACCGACCGAATCGTCACGTGTGCCGAAACGCACGGTGCCGCCGCGCTTTGGATTGCGCTTGCGTTCCGCCCTGGCGACGCCGGGCAGGCCCGCGAGCGCGGCGCCTGCCAGCGCCGTCGTCGCGGTAAGGAACTCACGCCTTGTACTTTCGGGACCCTGTTTGTTTGCTTCGTCGGTCATGACGTCGCCTCCCAGAACGTTTTGTTTGGGCCGAAGTTGGCTATGTGATTGAAACGCCTACTCGATAAGCGATCTCCCCAAGGGTGCGTGTTGCCGCACCGTGCAAAATGAGCCTGCCGACATTCCCAGTGAAGGTCAACGTCACGCGCTTTTGCAGTTCATCAGCGGCTTGAGTATTCTATGAAGATGGACCGCCGAACGAACGGCAGGGGAGGCCGACGTGACACGCACTTGGCTTAGCGTCATTTCTCTGGGCGTCTTGGCCGCCGCCTGCCAGGACCCTAATCGCGCCCCGGGCGTGATCCCGGATACTAGTCCACCGCCGCCGCAGAGCACCGCGCCGGCCGCTGATTCCGGTGGGCTCCAGAACAGCCCGCCTGGCTCGATCCCGCCGGGCCCGATGACCGATAACCGGCCGCCGAATGCGCTCGACGCGAACCCGCCGGGGACGCCGTCCTATGTCATCGCGCCGGGCGATCCGACCGGGCGGCGCAGCGGACAGATCCCGCAGCCCGGCGGCAGACCCGCCTTCTAGGCTGCGCGGCGGCTTGCAAAAGCAAACGGCGCGCATTGCTGCGCGCCGTTGGTCCCGATTGGTCGGAGTGAGAGGATTTGAACCTCCGGCCCCTAGCTCCCGAAGCTAGTGCTCTACCAGGCTGAGCTACACTCCGTCAGAAACGGAGGCACCCCGCTCGGGAGGCGGGGTTATAACCGTGCCCCCGCATGGTCGCAAGGCCCGCGGCGTCTCGCTATAGTGCGGCGTTTTTCAGGATTTCGCGGGGGACCTGCATGGCGAGGAAGAAGCGGCTCAAGATCGCCCTGATCGGCTACGGCGCCATCAGCCAGACCCTGTTCGACCTCTTCCGCGAGAAGAAGCCGGACATCGACATCGTCGGCGTGCTGGTCCGCCCGGGTCGAGCCAAGGAAACGCAAAAGAAGGTCGGCCGCAAGGTTCTGGTCGTCGAGACGTTGAAGGAACTGCTCAAGCTCAAGCCCGACGTCGTCGTCGAGGCGGCGAGCCAGCAGGCGGTGCGCGACTGGGGTGAGGCCATCCTGAAGAAGGGCATCGATTTCATGGTGATCGCCACCGGCGCCTACGGCGATCCCAAACTCTACAAGAAGCACATCAAGGCGGCCGAGAAGAGCGGCGCCAGGCTCCGCCTGCCGTCGGGCGCCATCGCCGGCCTCGACGGGCTCCTGGCCATGCGGCTGGGCAAGCTCGAGCGCGTGAAATACGTGTCGATCAAGCCGCCGCATGCCTGGAACGGCACGCCGGCCGAGACCGAGTTCGACCTGCCGTCGATCAAGGAGCCGACCGTGATCTTCCGCGGCAAGCCTGCCGACGCCGGCCGGCTCTATCCCAAGAACGCCAACCTCGCCGTCACGGTGGCGCTGTGCGGCGCGGGCCTGCAGCACACCGACATCGAGCTGGTCGCCGATCCGACCTTGCCGGCCGGCAGCAATGCCAGCCGCCTCGAGGTTGTAAGCGATTCGGGCGAGCTCAAGATGGAGCGGTTGGGGCTCGCCATGCCCGACAATCCCAAGACCGGCGTGCTGACCGCGCTCACCATGGCCGACGACCTGATGAAGATCGTCCGTGCCAGTGACTGGTGACGGCCGTCAGCGGTAGCTGATGATCTCGTATTCGATGCCGTCGGGGTCCAGGAAGTAGAAGCGGCGGCCCGGGTCGTAATTGTCGTGATTGAACGGCTTCAGGCCGGCCGCGACGACGCGGGCTTCAGTGGCGTCGATGTCGTCGACCTCGATGCCGATGTGGTTCAGCGGCCGGCCCTTGGCGAAGTCGTCGGCGGTGTAGGCGACGTCGCGGCCGGTGTAGAGCGCGATGTAATGCTCCTTCGACCCGATGTGGATCGTGCGGCCGCCGTCGCGCGCCGGGCTCTTCCAGCGGACGCGCCAGTCGAAGAGCTCCTTCATCAGCCTGGCGGCGCGTTCTGGGTTCGAGACGGTGACGTTCACATGCTCGATGCGGGGCGTGGACATGTCGGCAATCTCCTTTGGCTTGCCGAGGCTACGACCTAAAGTTAACTTTAGGTCAAGTATTGGATGGAGGTTTTCCTGCCCCAATCCGCGCATTTGACCATCGGTGAGCTGGCCCGGCGCACCGGCATGTCGGTGTCGGCGATCCGCTTCTATGAATCGCGCGGCCTGGTGCGGGCGGTGCGCACGGCGGGCAACCAGCGCCGGTTCATGCGAGCGGACATCAGGCGCCTGTCATTCGCCCTGATCGCCCAACAGCTTGGCCTGACGCTGGCGGAGATCGAAGCCGAGCTGTCGCTGCTGCCGCAGGGGCGTGCGCCCAACCGCCAGGACTGGCAGGCGATCAGCGCGCGCATCCGCGGCGCCCTGCAGGCGCGGATCGCCATGCTGGAGAAGACGCGCGATCTGCTCGACGGCTGTATCGGCTGCGGCTGCCTCTCACTCGACAAGTGCCGCCTCTACAACCCGAACGAC
>JAEZHS010000124.1 GCA_023436825.1 Pseudomonadota bacterium
GGATCGAGGTCGATGCGCGCAGTCTTGAGCCCGGCCGGGGTGGGGGCCCAGCGCGCGATCGGCGTGTCGAGGCGCGTGCCGATGCCGATCAGAAGGTCGGTCTTGTCCCACAATTCGAAGCCGCCGACAGTGTTCAGCGACAGCGGATGGCGCGAATCGACCACGCCCTTGCCCATGCGGAACGACACGACCGGCGCACCGATCTTCTCGGCCAGCGCCAGGATCTCCGGTCCAGCATCGACCGCGCCGCCGCCGATCCAGATCATCGGCGCCTTGGCGGCATCGACCAGCTTGGCGAGAGCGGCGATCTTGTCGGGATCGGGTTCGGGGTTCTGGCGCTTGCCCAGCGGATCGACGGGCGTCACGTCGGCGGTCGCAGGGAACATGTCCCACGGCATCTCGACGGCGACCGGTCCGGGGCGGCCCGAGGTCATGGCCTGGAAAGCGCGTGCCATGACCTGCGGCGCCTCGGTCGGATGCTCTATGCGCTCGGCGAACTTCAGCAGTGTCTTCAACGTGGCGAGCTGGTCCGGCATCTCGTGCAGCTGGCCGCGGCCGCGGCCGATCATGGCGCTCGGCACCTGGCCAGTGATGCACATCACCGGTGCATTGACGCCCCAAGCCGTGGTCAGCGCGCCCATGGTGTTCATCACGCCGGGGCCGGGCACGACGGTGAAGGCCGAGGGCTTGCCCGAGGACTGTGCATAACCCAGCGCCATGTAGGCCGTGGTCTGCTCGTGCCGCGCGTTTATGACCTTCAGCCGGTTGGCGTTGCGGGCGAAGGCGTCGAACAGGCCGTACATCTGCACGCCGGGCAGGCCGAAGATCGTGTCGATGCCGTGCCGCAGCAGGGAATCGACGATGGCGTCGCCGCCGGTCATGCGTGGCATGGGTGATCCTCTCGTTACGCTGTCTTGCTGCGGATGAAGTTGCCGATCTCGATGCAGCCGTCGCGCCCCTCGGAGAGAATCGGTGCGAACAACGGGAAGACGTGCAGCATGTTGGGCCAGATCGCCAGCCGCGCATCGACACCGGCGGTATGCATCTTCTCGGCGATGCGGATGGCGTCATCGAGTAGCGTCTCGGCCGTGCCGACCTGGATCAGCACGGGCGGCAGGTCTTTCAGGTCGGCATGCAAGGGCGCAGCGAGCGGTGTCCGGGGATCCTTGCCATTGAGATACATCTTGGCCATCCACAGCAGGCCGTCCTTCTGCACCATGGGATCCTGTGCGGCGCGGGTCGTGATGCTGTTGCCGAGACCTTCCAGGTCGACCCAGGGCGAGATCGCGACGGCGCAGGCCGGCAGGCCGAGCTTCTTGTCGCGCAGGTTCACCAGCGCGGCGATCGTGAGCCCGCCGCCCGCCGAATCGCCGGCAATCGCCAGACGGTTGGTGGCGAAGCCTTGCTGCAACAGCCAGCGCCAGGCTGTCGCCGCGTCGTCGACGGCGGCGGGGAAGGGATGCTCCGGCGCCAGGCGATAGTCGATCACCAGCACCTTGGCCGACGACGCCGCGGAAATGTCGTAGGCGAGGCGGCGATGCGTGTCGAGCGAGCCGATGGCGTAGCCGCCGCCATGCAGGTAGAGGATCGCCCGCCCGGTGTCGCAGCCCGGCGCCATCACCCATTCGGCGGGCACGCCGCCGGCATCGACCTTCTCGCACTTGGCATCCGGGGCGCCGCCCAGGAAGACGGCAGTCTTCTCGAACCGCTCCCGTGATTTCGCGACGTCGTATTCCGGCGGGACTGCGCGCGAGCGCAGCAGGGTAACGAGGCTGTCGAGCTGGGTGGCGGTCATGGTGCGTTCCTCGAAGCTTGCTGTTGCCGCAAGCTTTCGGCAACGCGGCCGTCACTTCAAGCGACCATGCTGCCTATTCTGCCGACGCGTCCGCGCCGTGAAACTGACGTCCTCGAGACGTGCTGCGACGGCTCGACCTCGCCTTCGATCCAGTCGCAGAACGCGGCTATCTCCGGCCGGATGCGTGAGCCGCGGGCTGTCACCATCCAATAGCCCGTCCTGCAGGTACGGGGAGGACCGAAGACGGGGACCAGCCGCCCGGCGGCCAACTCGGCCTCGACGAGCGGCAGACGACCGATAGCGACGCCGAGGCCTGCCGCGGCAGCCTCGAGGGCCATCTGGATCGTGTCGAAGCGCAGCCCGCGGACGGCAGGCGGCAACTCGACGCCCGCGAGCCTGCTCCAGGCCGTCCAGTCTTCTCTCGCATCGACGACATGCAGCAGGGCGGTGTCGGCAAGATCATCGGTCGAACGAAAGGCCGCGGCGACGCGCGGCGCGCAGACCGGCACGAGCTGCTCGCGTACGAGGCAGGCAATATCGAGTCCGGCCCAGTCGCCGCGGCCCATGCGGATTGCGACATCGATGCCGTCGCGCGGCAAGTCCACGAGGCGGTGATTGGTGTCAACCGATACCTCTATGTTCGGATGCCGGTCGTTGAAGCGCGCCAGGCGCGGCAGCAGCCAGCGGACGCCGAAGGTCGGGGACACGCTGACCGCCAGCCTGCCGGTGGGCTTTCGCCCAGGCACGGCGTCGCTTGCCTCGACGATCGCCTCCAGGGCGGCGCGGACACGCGGCAGGTAGGCCTGACCGGCGGCGGTCAACGCCAAGGTCCTGTTGCCGCGCAGGAAGAGATCGACGCCCAGCCACTGCTCGAGCGTCTGAACGCCGTGGCTGATCGCGCTGGGCGTCAAATTGAGCTCTTCCGCCGCTGCCTTGAAGCTCGAGTGGCGACCGGCTGCCTCGAACAGGCGCATCGTGTTGAGGGGAGGCAGCCGGTATGGCATGGCGACGAGCGTCGAGCACGCCGACCCTGCCGGCAAACGACGAAGCCGAATGGCGGGATGAGCAATTCTCAGGCAAACGGTGCGCCGGCTGGCGCGGGCGCCGTTTCGACGGTGGCGTCGTTGATCGGGAAGTGCAGCAGCGCAGCCACGAGACCGGCGATCGCCGTCGCGATCCAGAGCGGGCCGTACGAGCCGGTCAGGTCGAAGATGATGCCGCCGACGCCGGCGCCAAGGAACGATCCGACCTGATGGCTGAGGAAGCAGATGCCGAACAGGGTGCCGAGATGCCGGGTGCCGAAGATCTTGGCCACCAGCCCGCTGGTCAGCGGCACGGTGCCCAGCCAGGTAAGCCCCATGACAGCGGCAAAGATCATCACGGACGTGTCGGTCTTCGGCAGCAGGAAGAACACCGCGATGGCGACGCCCCGGATCAGGTAGAGCCATCCCAGTATGTACTGCTGACGCACCTTGCCGCCCAGCCAGCCACAGGCCCAGGTGCCAGCCATGTTGAACAGGCCGATCGTCGCCAGCGCGGCCGCACCCAGCGCCGCCGGCATGTTGCAGACGACCAGGTAGCCCGGCAGGTAGGTCGCGATGAAGGCGAGCTGGAAGCCGCAGGTGAAGAAGCCGAGTGTCAGGAGGATGTAGCCGCGATGATGCAATGCCAGGGAGAGAACGTCGCCGAGCGCGTAAGTGAATTGCGGTTGCGCCGGGGCACCCGCGTCACGCCGGTCGAGGGCGATCCCGAGTGGGGAGACGACGACCATCAGGACGGCAAGACCCAGCAGCGTGACGGAGATGCCGACGCCTTCGTTGGCGAATTGCGTGGCCGGCACCAGGACGAACTGCCCGAACGATCCGCCCGCGCTCGCGATACCCATCGCCATGCTGCGGCGCTCGGGCGATGCCACGCGGCCGACCGAGGCCAGCACCACGGCGAAGGTCGTGCAGCTCACACCGATACCGACCAGCAGGCCCATGCCGATGACGAGGAGGAAGCCCGAAGTAGCGACGGCCGACAGGGCAAGGCCGGCCGCGAGGGCCAGGGCGCCGAATGCCACGACGGGCGCCGCTCCATGGCGGTCGGCGGCCGCGCCGGCAAAAGGCTGGCTAAAGCCCCAGACGAGGTTGTGCAGGGCGACCGCCAGGGCGATCAGGCTCAGCGATATCCCGCGATCGACGAATATTGGATCGACGAACAATCCGAAGGTCTGGCGGATCCCCATCGCCGCACTCAGGATAAGGGCGCCTGCGGCGATCACCGTCGTGGTCTGGCCTCGTGAAAATGCCGAACGCCCATTCTTCGCCGCTGCCATGATCCGAAACTCCTCGGCATCACTCTGGCGAGCGGCGCTTCGGGCGGCAAAAGAGAAGCATTTGATGACAGGTGAACGCTCCTTGTCCGAGGCGGTGTTCGCGCCGTGAAACGACGACGATGCCCGAGGGCGATTCTCCAGTAGGATGGCGCCGATATGAAAAGACATTCACCGCCATGACGAATCGCTGGCTGCAGCTGTCCATCGGCATCGTCTGCATGGTGATGATCTCCAGCCTGCAGCACGGCTGGACGCTGTTCGTAAATCCCATCGACGACAAGCACGACTGGGGGCTCGCCGCCATCCAGGTGGCCTTCACCGTCTTCATCCTGAGCGAAACCTGGCTGGTGCCCTTCGAGGGCTGGTTCGTCGACCGCTTCGGTCCGCGGCCGGTGGCGCTGGTTGGCGGGGCGCTGGTCGCCATCTCCTGGAGCTTGAACTCGGTCGCCGATTCCCTGGCGCTGCTCTATTTCGGTGCAGCGCTCGGCGGCATCGGCGCCGGCTGCGTCTACGGCACCTGCCTGGGCAACGCCCTGAAATGGTTTCCCGACCGGCGCGGCCTGGCGACCGGTCTCACGGTGGCGGGTTATGGCATCGGCTCCGCCTTCACGGTCATCCCGCTCAGCCGCACCATCGAGACGAGCGGCTATGAGGCGGCCTTCCTGTGGTTCGGCCTGGGGCAGGGCATCGTCATCTGCCTGGCCGCGCTGCTGCTGGCGAAACCGCGAACGGGCAGCAAGCTGCCGGCACCGCACGTGCCGCAGACGGCGCGCGACTTCGCCCCGCGCGAGGTCCTGCGCTCGCCGCTGTTCTGGCTGCTGTTCGTGATGTCCCTGCTGGTCACCGCGGCCGGCCTCACCTTCACCGCCCATCTCGCGACCATCGCGCTGGACTTCCAGATCGCCGACGTGCCGGTCAGTCTCCTGTGCGTGACCCTGCCGGCGCTGACCTTCGCGCTTACGCTCGACCGCATCGCCAACGGCCTGGCGCGGCCGTTGTGCGGCTGGCTATCGGACTATATCGGCCGCGAGAACACCATGGTCATGGCCTTCACCCTGGGAGCGGCAAGCATCTACGCCTTCGGCCGTTGGGGCGATGATCCGGTGATGTTCGTGCTGCTGGCGAGCGCCGTGTTCTTCGCCTGGGGCGAGGTCGCGAGCCTGTTCCCTGCGACCTGCACCGACTATTTCGGCGCCAGCTATGCCACGACCAATGCCGGCATGCTGCATACCGCCAAGGGCGTGGCGGCGATGCTGGTCCCCCTGTCGGAGCCGATGGTGACGGCCACCGGAAACTGGCAGGCCGTGTTCGCCATCGCCGTCGGCATGAACGTGGCCGCCGCCTTGCTAGGGCTGGGCGTGCTGCGTCCGATGCGCATGGCGCGGCTGAAAACAGTCCCCGTCGCGGAGTAGCCGGAGTGGAGATCTACGATTTCATCGTCGTCGGCGCGGGCTCGGCCGGCGCCGTCGTCGCCAGCCGGCTCTCGG
Source organism: Pseudomonadota bacterium (assembly GCA_023436825.1). Next base: position 5,603 of record JAEZHS010000124.1, read on the forward strand.
CCGATCCGCGCAACCGCGTGCTGTTGCTTGAAGCGGGGCCGGCGAGCAATCCCTGGTCGCGTATCCCGATCGGCTACGCCAAGCTCATCAACAATCCGGCGGCCAACTGGCTCTACAGCGCCCAGCCCGAGGCCAACACCAACGGCCGGCGCCTGCCGGTGCCGCGCGGAAAACTGCTGGGCGGATCGAGCGCCATCAACGGCCAGGCCTTCGTGCGCGGCCAGGCGCAGGACTTCGATTCCTGGGCGCAGATGGGCAATCGCGGCTGGAGCTACAGCGACGTGCTGCCTTTCTTCAAGAAGATGGAGAGCTACGAAGGCGGCGGCGACGACGCCTTCCGTGGCCGCGACGGTCCGCTGCGCGTCACCGATCCGGACTGGCGCGACCCACTGTTCTCGGCCCTGATCGAGGCGGCGGGCCAGGTCGGCATCCGGCACAATCCCGACTACAACGGCTCCGAGCAGGACGGCATCGGCATGAGCCAGGCCACCATCGCCTCGCGCCAGCGCATGAGCACGGCGCGCTGCTATCTCGATCCGGCCCGCCGCCGGTCCAATCTGCGTATCGTGACCGACGCCCTGACCGAGGGGCTGGTGCTCGACGGCAAGCGCTGCGTCGGTGTCCGGTATTCGATCGCCGGCGCCGCGCGAGAGGCCCGCGCGGCGCGTGAGGTCGTGGTCAGTGCGGGGTCGATCAACTCGCCGCAGCTCCTCGAACTGTCGGGCATCGGTCAGCCGGAGCGCCTGCAGGCCCTCGGCATCGCCGTGTGCCATGCCTTGCCGGGCGTGGGCGAGAACCTGCGCGACCACTATGCACCGCGCACCCGCTGGTCGATCGGCGCCAGGGGCTTCACCTTCAATCATCGCGGGCGCGGGATCGGCATGATGTATCAGGCCATGCGCTACGCCGTCTTCGGCGACGGTCTGCTGTCGATGGTCGCCGCGCCGATCCGCGCCTTCGTCCGCTCGCGCGAAGGCCTCGCGTCGCCGGACCTGCTGCTGGGCTGGGTGCCGATGCTGACCGAGCCTGGACCGAAGGGACCGCGCATCTCACGTCAGTCCGGCATGACGTGCTACGCGCATCCCATGCGGCCCGAGAGCAGGGGGCACATCCACATCGCTTCGGCCGATCCGAAGAAGCCGCCTGCCATCAATTTCAACTTCCTGTCGTCGCCCGTCGATGCCGAGCTCACGGTCCGCGCCGTGCGCATCGCCTGCTCGGTCATGCACGCCCCGGCGCTCGCCCACCTGCAGGTCAGCGAGATCGCGCCGGGGCCAGAGCGCAAGACCGACGACGAGATCATCGCCTGGGTCAAGCAGGCCGCCGAGACGACCTATCATCCCGTCGGCACCTGCAAGATGGGCTCGGATGCCGGGGCCGTCGTCGACGCCCGCCTTCGCGTGCACGGCATCGCGGGGCTTCGTGTCGCCGATGCGTCGATCATGCCGACGCTCACCTCGGGCAACACCAACGCGCCCTCGATCATGATCGGTGAGAAGGCGGCGGCGATGGTGCTGGAGGACGCCGCCTGATGGCGAACGAGGAACCCGGCGCGGCCTCGTTCGCGGCCCTGCGCAATGCCGTGCTCCACGGTCACGAGCCGCCGCCATTGCCGGCGGTCGCCAAGCTCCCCTGGTACCCCTGGGCCGTCGTCGGCACGGTATGCATCGGCGCCTTCATGGGCCAGGTCGATGCCAGCCTGACGCAGATGCTGCTGCCCCGGCTCGAGCACGACTTCCATGCCCCGCTCAGCACCGTGAGCTGGGTGGCGGTGGCCTATATCCTCACCATGGCGTCGTCGATGCCGATCTTCGGCCGGCTGGCGGACATGGTCGGCCGCAAGCTGCTCTACACCAGCGCCTTTCTGATCTTCGTCATCGGCTCCGGCCTGTGCGGCTTCGCGCCGGACCTGCCGACGCTGATCGTCTTCCGCATCGTGCAGGGAATCGGTGCCGCGCTGCTCACCGCCAACAGCATCGCCGTCATCGTCCTGGCCGTGGGTCCCGAGCATCGTGGCCGCGCGCTCGGCCTGCAGTCGGCAGCCCAGGCGATCGGATTGGGCGTGGGGCCGGCGGTCGGCGGCCTGGTGCTCGACACGCTGGGCTGGAACTGGGCGTTCTGGATCAACGTGCCGTTCGGACTGCTGGGCCTGCTGCTCGGCTGGTTCGTCCTGCCGCAGACCCGGCATCTGCAAGGCGGCGGCCGGTTCGACTGGCACGGTGCGTTCCTGATCGCACCCGCGCTCACCGCTGTCGTCGCGCTCCTGAACGAGGGCCATACCTGGGGCGTGGGGTCGCCCGCCTTCATCTCGTGCGTCGTGGCGGCGATCGTCCTTCTGGTGCTGTTCGTGCGCGCCGAGCGGCGCGCCGAGACGCCGCTGATCGACTTCACCCTGCTGCGCCAGCAGGCTTTCCTGACCGGCAACCTCGCGAACTTCCTGTCCTACGCCACGCTGTTCGGCGTGTTCTTCCTCATTCCCTTCGTGCTGGTGCGCATCTACCAGGACTCCGAGCTCGTCGCCGGCCTCCGCTTGTCGATCGTGCCGGTGATGCTGGGTCTGCTGGCGCCGGTCGGCGGCGGGCTCTACGACCGCTTCGGGGCGCGTGTGGCGACGGCGTCAGGCATGGCGCTCTGCGTCGCAGGCCTTGCGGTGCTCTACGTCTTCCTCGACGGCAAGGCGGCGAACATGCCGCTGGTCATGCTGGCGCTGGCGATCTTCGGCATAGGGCAGGGGCTTTTCATCTCGCCCAACAGCAGCGCCATCATGGCGACGGCGCCCGAGGAGC
>JAEZHS010000127.1 GCA_023436825.1 Pseudomonadota bacterium
CGCGACCGCCGGAACGCCCGCCGCTTCGTGTCCCCAACGAAGCGCGACGGCTATGCTTGCTCCGTCGGCGAGACCGAACAGGGCATCAGCGCCATCGCCGTGCCGATCGGCGGGGTCGGGCCGGTGATCGGCAGCCTCAACATCGTGTTCTTCACCTCGGCGATGACGCCCGAGGTCGCGGCCAGGCGCTACCTGGCCAGTCTGAAGCAAGCGGCCAGTGACATCGAGCGCCGGTGGCGTGCAGCGCAGGCCTAATCCAACCCGTGAATCCGCCGTTGGGCTAGGGAAGTCCGGCCTTCCGCAAACCATCGAAAAAATGGTCAGCGTCCGATGCGTTTCGGAACCGCATGATGCGCCTAGCTGTCCGGTCCATCGTGTAGTTTGGTTCAATCCGCAAGACGGCCGCTGTGTGTTGACGGGCTTTTTGAAGTTCCCCCGCTTGGGCGTAAGCGGCAGCCAGCCAGACCTGACCGTCGCGCAGATTTGGTGCGCGGGAAACACACTCTAGGAGTGGAGGGATTGCTTGTGAATAGCGGTTGAGCATGTACAGAGCCAATCCCAGGAATCCGGATGCTATCGGAAAATAGAACGGGTCGGCGCGCATGTTTGCTTCGGCGGTTTGGACCGCTCGAGCGAATTCACCGGCGAAGATAAGGGCGCAGGCAAATCGCCGATCGGTGAAATTTGGATTCAAGGCAACGGCCCGCTCGAACTCGGCAATCGACAATTCGTGCTGTGCCTCAAAGGCGAACACGTATCCCAGTTGGGCGTGGGCCTGCGGCAAATTCTGATCGAGGTTCACGGCATTGCGACCAAATCTATGGGCACGATCCAGGGTCGCAGGATCGAGAAATTCACCGTCAAGCGAATTGATCCATGCAGCCGTGAATACAAACGAAAGCACCGCGTGCGCGCGGGCATATGTCGGGTCCAGATCGAGGGATCGCTCCAAGAGCCGCCGCGCTTCGTGCAGTTCTTCGACCTTGTATGATGACTGGAATGAGACGATCGTATCGGCCGCCCGCATATAGAAGTCGTACGCTTGCCACGTTGCCGGGGGCTTGAGCAGGGTGCGTTCAGCTTCAGCTTTGTTGAGTTGCGCAGCCAGAATGGTAGCGATCGTCCGAGCGACTTCATCTTGAATCGCGAAAACATCTTCGAGCTGCCGGTCGTAGCGCTCGGCCCAGCAATGGACCGCCGTCGTCGCATCGACGAGTTGCGCGTTGATCCGGACGCGTCCGCCGATACGACGAATGCCGCCCTCCAGCACGTAGCGTACGCCGAGCTCATGGCCGATCTGACGGACATCGACAGACTTGCCCTTGTATTGAAAGCTGGAATTACGAGCGATGACAAACAAGTCGGAAAACCGCGAAAGCTCCGTAATGATGTCGTCGGTAATGCCGTCGCTGAAGTACTCCTGCTCCGGGTCGCCGCTCATGTTTTGGAACGGCAGGACGGCAATCGACGGCCTATCGGGCAGGGGAAGCGGCATGACTTTGGCCGCGGAGATGGCAACTGTACCCTCAACAATCTGCCAGTCCGACGGTTGCCACTTCACGCTGAAGGCCTGAACAGGCCGTTCGATGTTTTTGAGAGGTAAATTGCCAAGGTCATCAAACGTCGCTTTGAGTCGCCCCTCAACCGCCTCTTGGACCGCGCGTGAGATGATAATACCGCCAGGCGGCGCCTCGGCCTCCAGCCGCGACGCTATGTTCACACCGTCGCCGTAGAGATCGCCGCCATCGACGATCAGATCACCTAGGTGCAAGCCCATGCGGAACACTAGCGCAGTGTCGGCGGGCTGGTTGCGATTGGTCTCGGCCGTTGCCTGCTGAAATTCGATCGCCGCCGACAGCGCATCGACCGCGCTCGCGAACTCAACGAGGGCACCGTCGCCGGTGAGCTTGACAAGCCTACCATCATAGCGCGCCAGTACCGGTTCGAGACGCTCCTTTCGATGCTCGCGCAGTCGCGCCAGCGTCCCGGCCTCGTCCCGCCCCATGAGGCGGGAGTAGCCGACAACGTCTCCAGCTAGGATCGCTGCCAATCTTCGCTGCTCGCGGGCCACGGGAACTCCCCCCGCATTTCCGCTGAGGATCGTAAAAGACCCGGGGCTGTCAGGCAATCGTATGAAAGGCCCTCTGGCGATGGAAATTCCTGCGAGCACAGTTGGTCAGCTGACACGGCCAAGTCCGCCCTTTGGCCCGAAACCGACCTCCTCACAGCGCGACTATGTGTCTGCTATCGGTGACAAGCGGGCATCGTTGCTCAGGACATACTCCGTCAGCTTCTGGACCCGAACTGGACGTGAATTTTTTCGGCGCGACACCTGTTTCTGACTCCACGGACCGTTCGCCCTCGGCATCTCCCGCCCTGCCTCGCCACTTGATTGCCTAGTGGGCCTCAGGCTCTTACGATCTGCCATCGCGAACGGGGGAAGTCCCGTGGCCCGTGAGCTTGCCAGTGCTGTCGATGCGCCGAGCGCGGCCATCGAGTTTCAGCAAGCCATGGTCGAGGCCAACCAGACGGCTGGGAATCAGGCGAGGTACTTCAGGTCGTTCCGGGTCTGCGTTAGCTTCCTATCGATCGGTCCCTCGCTGCAGCTAGCCCTTCGCCGCCATCCGCCGAGAGTTTGAGCAGCGCCTGAACCTCCTCGATCTCGGGCATTTCCGGCGTCGGCGAAAAGCCATCGAGCGCAGGCGCGAGAATGGCGCCGGCTTTGGCCGCGCGGTCGGTCGCCTGGTAGAGCTTGGCGAGGGAAAGGGAGGCGAGCAGCTCATAGCTGCGAGCTCCCTGTTGCTTCGCGATGGCGATGGAGGTTTCGAAGGCTTCTTCGGCGTGGGCGAGGTCGGCCAAGTCGCGCTTCAGCAGGATTTCGCCGCATAGCCGATGGAGGTACGGGTCAGTGAAATGCTCACCTGTCTCGGCGGCAATCGCGAGTCCCTGGTCGATCCGGGCCAGGGCGCTATCGTAGTCCCGGGTCATGGCCTGAAGTTCTGCGAGCAATCCGTAGTACGATGGAGCGTTGCTCCTGTTGCCTCGAGCGAGGTAGGACTCCAGCGCCTGCTTGAGCCCAAGGGCCCCGGCCACGGGATCGAGTTGCCGACCACGAGCCCAGTTCGCGTACATCTGACCAACGTCAGCATAAGTCCTCATGTCGTGCTCTTCTGTCAATGCGACCAGGGACTCCGCGCCGAGGCGTGTGGCCGGAACGTCCCCGCGGCGGCTTGCAATAACGGTCTTGAAGAAGAGCGCGCTGGCGACAGCGGCGACATGGCCCAATTCAGCGGCGCGCCGGGTCGACCAGTCGGTAAGCTGTCGTGCGCGCTCGAGCTCCCCCAAATGCCATTCTGTCAACGCGAGGAAGTTCGTCGCGCTCACTTGAGTGTCATTGCCAAACCGGAACAGCGTATCCCGGTCTCGTTCACGGATGTAGTCGCCCAATGCCCGCTCGAGGACGGATCGTGCCGCGTGCAAGTCGCCGAACTTGAGCAAGACAAAGCCTAGAACGCGGCGAGCCACGCCGGCTTCCGGGGCGCGCCCGTCGGCTTCGGCTTCCCTGAGGAAGGCTTCAGCTGTTTCACGCGCTTGGCGATGTTGGCCACGCATGAAGCCTGCAAGGCACTGTCCGTAGTAGGCGATAAAGCGTGCAGCGGAGCCTTCGGCCGGTCTCGCGAATTCGCTGGCGCGCTCGTAGGCGGCGCTCATTTCGTTGGCGGCAAAGCCCTTCAACCACATCGCGGCATGACCATAGTCGGTGTGCAACTTCAGAAGTCGGCTCGAAACACCTGTGTCTCCGGCGCCCTGCTGCCTCTCTGCTTGCTCCGCTTTTTCGGCCATCACGATCGCCTTGCCGAGATGGGCGATCGCTTCCTTGTAGGCCGAGCGGCGCAGCGCGTCCTCGCCCGCCCTGCCCAACCAGTCGATCGCCATGTCGTCGAGCCCGGCCTCCTTGGCGTGATGCGCCACGGCTTCGGGTTCGCCCATGGCCTCGATCAGCGCCTTCGCCGCACGTCGGTGCAGCGCCTGCCGGCGGCCTCTCAAAAGGCTGTCGTAGGCCGCGTCCTGGATCAGCGCGTGCTTGAAACGGTAGTTCGCCTTCGGCGGGACGCCTTCGACGAAAAGAAGGTCCGCGCCCACGAGACCGTCCAAAGCGGATTGGAGCATGACTTCATCGAGGCCCAGGTAGCCGCCCTCGCCGAAGTCCTCGGAGTCGGGGGAGGCACGGTCGCCAGCCGCGGCTTGAAGAGCGACGTCGCGCAGAAGCGCGTAGGAAAAACTCCGCCCCAACACCGCTCCGACCTGGGCCATTTCGCGCGCCGATCCCAAGCGGTCGAGGCGCGCTGCGAGCGACTGCCGCAAGGTCGGCGGGATCGCTTGCGCGCCGCCTTGCTTGCCGCGCTCAAGAAGCAGACGCGTCACCTCCTCAACGAACAACGGCACGCCGCCGGCGCGCTCGCTCACGCCCTTGACCACCTCCGGCGGCAGCGCGTGCACGGACGAGAGGTCAGCAATCATCCGCTGAACATGCGCCTCGTTGAGCGGCGTCAGCGAAAGGACGCTGTGATGTGGGCGCAGGCTCCACGGCGGTCGGAATTCAGGCCGTGCCGTAGCCAGAATGAGGAGCGGAGCTTGGGTACTGCTCTTGCTCAACGCGTGAATGAGATCGATCGAGGTCGGGTCGAACCACTGTAAATCCTCAACGACAAGAACAAGCGGCTGCACGCGCGCGCCGGCCATCGCCATGGCAACCATCGCCGCCAACTGCCTGCGCTGAACCTCGTCGGGCGGAAGGCTCGGCCGTCGTTCTGGCGGAACCGGGATGTCAACCAGCGGAGCAAGCAGGGGCGCAAGCTCGCCGGCGTCGAGCTTGATCTGCGTGAGGACCAATTCGAGCTCGCCCAGCCGCTGCTCCGGTGCAGCCTCGGGACCACCAAACCGGGCGCGTCCCCACCCCAAGACTGGGTGCAGCGGCGTATTCTGCAAGAGCTGCGACGAACTCCATTCGATCCATGTGTGCGGCGTGTCGCCGAGTCGCGCTCGAAACTCTTCCACCAGCCGCGACTTGCCGATGCCAGGCTCGCCGACGATGAGCAGGAACTGCCCGTCGCCCGCGCGGGCCTGTTCCCAGCGGCGGGCCAGGATGCTGAGGTCCTCCTCGCGGCCAATGAAAGGCGTGAGAGTCCGGGGGCTGGTTCGGCGGCGGCCGCCGCTCACACGCAGGATGCGATAAAGCGTCACCGGAACCGGGACGCCTTTGAGTTCATGCGCGCCCTTGTCCTCAACGATGAAGAGTCCGGCGATCTGCCGCTGCACGGTTGCGGTGACCAGAACGGTTCCCGGCTCGGCCGCAGCCTGAACACGCGCGGCAACGTTCGGCGCTTCCCCGAACACCTCGCCGGCTGCGTCGACGATGACGGGGCCACTTTCAAGTCCGATGCGGGCGACCAGCTCCGGAACGCCGGCGCCGGCCTTGCGCGCGTTGAGTTCGGCGAGGGCGCGCTGGATAGCCAAGGCGGCACGCACGGCACGCTCAGCGTCGTTTTCCTCCGCTTGAGGGTAGCCAAACAGGGCCAGCAGCCCGTCGCCTATCCTCCTCGCCACGTGACCGCCGAGCCCAGCCACGGCGTTCGACGCCTCGTCGAGATAGGCATTGAGGATATTGCGCCAGTCTTCCACGTCGAGCTGCGAGGCGAGGTTGGTCGAACCCACCAGGTCGCAGAACATCAGCGTGATCGGGCGGCGTTCGGCATCCGGGGGCGCAAAGGTGTGCGGCGCCAAAGCGGTGGCGGCCGCCACCCGTCGCGCCTGGTCAAAACGCGATTGGTGCGCTGCACGGGCGGCTATGGCCCTCAGCAGTCGTTTGCGATCGCCCAGCGGGATGCCGAGCTTCTCTAGGTCGCCGTCGGTGAGATCGGCGAGCACGTCCGCGTCGATCCTGTTGTCTCGAAACTTCTGCTCGTATTGACCGAGGCCGAGACCACGCAGCCATTCGCGGACATCCATAGTCGCGCTCCACAATGGCTTGCCAGATATTCGCTCCATCTCGGCGCGCCGTCCAGACGTCGCGTCCGCACTAACTGATGGCTTTTGATCCTAGAGCATGATGCGTGCAGGCGGAACCACCTGGGACGCATCGTGCCCTGTGAAACGAGCACCGCCGGTGCGCGCGAATGAGATCAGATGGAACCGCGCGCGGTTCCATCTGATCTCATTCCGCTTTAGTTTCAGGAACCGGCCGGCGCAGCGTCGTGCAGGGCGGCCAACTCTGCGGCGAGGGACGCGCCGTGCCTGGTGCCGCGCACCAGGGCCTTGCG
>JAEZHS010000131.1 GCA_023436825.1 Pseudomonadota bacterium
CTCCTGCCGCCGCCAAGCCGGCGGCGCGCAAACCGGTGGCCAAGAAACCGGCAGCGCGCAAGGCGGCGCGCGGGTAGCGGGAGAGCCCCGTGCCCCTCGCCGGTGAGACGCTTTTTCTCGTCGGCCGCATCCCGGGACTGACGCGCCGACGGCTCGACACGCTGGTGCGCCTGCGCGAGGGCAAGCTCGCGACGCGGCCCGGACGCAACGTCACGCTGATCGCCTTCGGCCATTCGGCGGCGGCGCGCGCGCTCGACGACGGGCGCGTCGCCCTGCCGCCCGGCATGCCGGCGACGGCGGCGCTGATCAGCGAGAACGTGCTGCGCCGTCAGCTCGGCCTGCTGGCGCCGCCGCCGGAGGTCGATCGCAGCATGGGCCGCGCCGAGATCGAGCGGCTGAGCGGGCTGTCGCCCAACCTCCTCTCCTGCCTGGTGCTGTTCGACGTGCTGGAGCCGGTCGATGAGCGCTTCGCCTGGGGCGACCTCGTCGCGGCGCGCGAGGCGGCGCGCCTCTTGAAGCAGGGCGTCGCGATCGGCGACGTGCTGGAGGCCTCGGTCGCGCTGCGCCGGCGCGGCGGCACGCTCGCCGAGGCGCGCCTGACCGAAGGGCCGACGGGCGAGCTGTTGCGCCAGGTCGGCGGCCAGCTCGCCGAGCTCTCGGGCCAGCTCACGATGTTCGGCAGCCAGCAGAAGCCGCGCAGCATCGACGATCTTCTCGGCGAGGCCGAGGAGGCCGAGGCCGCGGGCGACCACGCCACGGCCGAGAGCCTCTACACCACGGCGATGCGCGCCGACACCGCCGATCCCGTGCTGCCCTTCAACCTCGGCAACGTCTTCCAGGCGCAGGGCCGCGGCGCCGAGGCCAAGGTGGCGTGGCAGATCGCGGTGGCGCGCGATCCCGCCTTCGCCGAGGCCTGGTACAATCTCGCGCTCGCGGCCGAGGACGAGGAGCAGACCGACCTCGCCATCGCCGAGTACCGGCGCGCGGTGAAGGCGCAGCCCGACTGGGGCGACGCGCACTTCAACCTGGCGATGCTGCTCACCGAGGTCGAGCGCTGCGAGGAGGCGCTGGCGGCGTGGCAGCGCTTCCTCGAAGTCGAGCCGTCGGGCAAGCACGCCGCCACAGCGCACAAGGCGATCGCGCTCTGCCGCATGAAGATCCAGCAGGACAAGGCGCAGGCGGGGTGATCCTTGCCGGGAGTGGCGCTCTCCCGGCACTTGGCAACGATCAGGTCGCGTAGTCGGGGCTTTCGCGATCGAGGCGGCGCCTGAGGGCAGCCCACGGGCGCTGGCCCTTGCTCTCGAAGCTGCCGAACTGGCTGGCGGTATGTTCGGCCACGGAGTCGGACGGCAGCACGATCTTCTGGCCGCCCTGCGTCGCGGCAACCTGCAGGCGGCAGGCCTGCTCGAGGTAGTACATCTCGTAGAAGGCATCACCGACGGTGCGGCCCGTGGTCAGCAGACCGTGATGGCGCAGGATCATCGCATTGTTGTCGCCGAGATCGCGCACCAGCCTCTCGCGCTCGTCGAGATCGAGCGCAATGCCTTCGTAGTCGTGGTAGCTGGTGCGACCGAAGAACTGCATCGACATCTGATTCAGGGGCAGCAGGCCCTGCTCCTGCGCCGCCACCGCCATGCCCGCCGTGGTGTGGCTGTGCATCACGCACTGCGCGTCGTCGCGCGCCATGTGCACCGCCGAGTGGATGGTAAAGCCCGCATTGTTGATCCTGGCCTCGTCAAGCGGCTCGATGGCGTGGCCTTCGGGGTCGACGGCGATCAGGCTCGACGCCGTGATCTCGTCGAACAGATGACCGAACGGGTTCAGCAGGAAGCGATGGTCCTTGCCCGGCAGGCGCACCGACAGGTGGGTGAAGATCAGGTCATCCATTCCGAAATGGGCGAACAGGCGGTAGGCCGCCGCGAGGTCGCAGCGCAGCTCCCACTCCCGGGGATCGATATTGCGTCGGTCCGTCATTGTCCTCACCAAGGGTCGGTCGTGGCCATGATAGGCCAAGATGTTTCAGGGTTGCCGACGTTCGGCCATGGCACGAAACACGCGCTCGGGCGTCGCAGGCATGTCGAGATCAGTGATCCCGAGCGGCGCCAGCGCATCCAATACCGCGTTCATGATCGCCGGTGGCGCGCCGATCGTGCCCGCCTCTCCGCAGCCCTTGGCGCCCAGCGGATTGTGGGCACAGAGCGTCGTGTTGGTCTGCAGCGCGAAGGGGACGAAGTTGTCGGCGCGCGGCATGCAGTAGTCCATGAACGAGCCGGTCTGGAGCTGGCCGCTCGCGGGATCGTAGACCGCGTTCTCGTACAGCGCCTGGCCGATCCCCTGAACCAGCGCTCCGTGAACCTGGCCCTCGACGATCATCGGATTGACGATGCGCCCGAAATCGTCGGCACCGGTGAATTTGACCAGCGCCACCGCCCCGGTCTCGCGATCGACCTCGACCTCGGCGACATAGCAGCCGGCGGGATAGGTGAAGTTCGTCGGATCGTAGAAGGCTGTCTCGTCGAGGCCCGGCTCCAGCGTCTCGATGGGAAAGTTGTGCGGGACGTAGGCCGAGAAGGCGACCTGCGCGAAGGTGGTCGCGCGGTCGGTACCGGCAACCGAGAACTTGCCATCGGCGAATTCGATATCCGCCTCCGACGCCTCGAGCAGATGGGCAGCGATCTTCTTGCCTTTGTTGACGACCTTGTCCATCGCCTTGACCAACGCCGTGCCGCCCACGGCCAGCGAGCGCGAAGCATAGGTCCCCATGCCGAACGGGATCTTGCCGGTATCACCGTGGACGATCTCGACCTGGTCGAAGGCAAGGCCCAGGCGGTCCGCCACCAGCTGGGCGAAGGTCGTCTCATGGCCCTGGCCATGACTGTGCGCGCCGGTGAAGACGGTAATGCTGCCGGTCGGGTGCACGCGCACCTCGGCGCTTTCGTAGAAGCCGGCACGCGCGCCAAGCTGGCCGGCCATCACCGAGGGCGCCATGGCGCAGGCCTCGATGTAGGTGCAGATGCCGATGCCACGCAGCTTGCCGCGCGCCGCCGCTTCCTGGCGACGCCGCTCGAAGCCGCCGTAGTCGGCGCCCTCGAGCGCCATGTCGAGCGTCTTGAAATAGTCGCCGCTGTCGTAGGTAAGTCCTACCGGCGTGGCATAGGGAAAAGCCCCGTTGGCGATGAAGTTGCGCCGCCGCAGCTCCACCGGATCGATCCTCATCTCGCGGGCCGCGCGATCGACAAGGCGCTCCACGACGTAGCAGGCCTCCGGGCGCCCGGCGCCGCGATAGGCGTCGACGGGTGCGGTGTTGGTGAAGACTCCCTTGACCTCGACATGGATCGCCGGCGTCGCGTAGTTCCCGGCGAGCAGGGTGCCGTAGCACCAGGTCGGAATTGCCGGCGCGAAGCTGCCAAGATAGGCCCCGAGATTGGCCAAGGTAAGGACCCGCATGGCCAGGAACTTGCCGTCCTTGTCCAGGGCGAGCTCGGCCTTGGTGAGGTGGTCGCGCGCCTGATTGTCGGTGAGGAAGATCTCGCTGCGATCGGCCGTCCACTTGACAGGCCGGCCCAGCTTCGCCGCCAGCCAGAGGACCAGCGCCTGCTCGTTGTAGAGTGACCCTTTGGTACCGAAGCCACCGCCGACATCGGGCGCCACAACCCGGAGCTTGTGCTCAGGAAGCTGCAGGACGAAGGCGCCGATGAGCAGACGGTGCACATGCGGCGCCTGGCTGGTGGTGTAAAGCGTGTAGTCGTCGGTGGCGGCGTCATGCTCGCCGATGGCGGCGCGCGGCTCCATCGGGTTGGAGACCAGCCGGTTGTTCACGAGGTCCAGACGCGTCACGTGGTGGGCGCGCGCGAAGGCTGCGTCGACCGCCGCCTTGTCGCCCAATTGCCAGTCGAAGCAGAGATTGCCGGGGGCGGCGTCGAACAGCAGCGGGCCGCCCGGCCTGATGGCTTCGTCGGCAGCAACCACTGCCGGCAAATCCCGGTAGCCGATTTCGACAAGCTCGGCGGCAGCTTCCGCCTGGGCGCGCGTCTCGGCGACGACCACCGCCACGGGGTCACCGACGTGGCGCACCTTTCCCTGGGCGAGCAGCGGGCGCGGCGGCTCTTTCATGGGCGAGCCGTCCTTCGAGGTGACGAGCCAGCCGCAGGGCAGGCCGCCCACTTTCAAATCGGGGGCCTGGAGATCGGCGCCGGTGAAGATCGCCGCGACACCGGGCGCCGCCTTGGCCTTCTCCGTGTCGATGCTGGCGATCTCGGCATGGGCATGCGGGCTGCGCAGCAGGTAAGCCTGCAACTGGCCGGGCCGGTTGATGTCGTCGGTGTAGGTGCCCTTCCCCGTGAGGAAGCGCCTGTCTTCCTTGCGCCGGACCGCTGCGCCGATGCCAAAGCTGCCCATGGTCGATCCTCCGGTCAGGTGTGTGAAGCAGCTTACGCCTCCGGTTGGCGGGGCGCCTCGGGATTCTCAGGCTGTGTCTCACCGGCTGTCCGGGAGCAGTGCCTTCGCCATGGCGCTGTCTTTGCCGCCGTTTCACGCACGACCTCATCGCTGAGGAGCCGCGCACAGCGCCGCGTCTCGAAGGATAGGCCAGTACCCGGTCGCCAGGGGCGCCAGCTCCAACGTCCTGCAATGAAGGCAATGCCTTCATATCACCCGTTTGACTCAGGCGAGGCCGGCCCGGAATTGGACGGTCGACCCTCTGGGCCGCAAACTCACATTCCACGTGACCTACTGGCGGCGCTCAGAGGGAGAGGCCAAGAGACCGCCCATGAAGTGTGCAAGGTGCCAACATTTCAACGACCCTGAGGCTACGTTGTGCGCCCAGTGCGCCGCGCCACTGATGACGACGTGCGTGCAGTGCGGTCATCCGCTCCAGCCCGCAGCGAAGTTCTGCTCGGAGTGCGGGCAGCCTACCGGCCTGCTCACCGGATCCCTGGTCGACAGCTCTGGCAGCCGGCATCGAGCTGGACCGGCGGGACGCCCTGCGCCCACACGACTGGCCAGAACAATCCTCGACTCCAGAAATGCCCATGACGGAGAGCGCAAGCAGGTAACCGTGCTCTTCGCCGACCTCAAGGGATCGATGGAGCTCCTGGCAGAACGTGACCCTGAGGAAGCTCGCACGCTGCTCGACCCGGTCCTCGACCACATGATGGAGGCGGTGCATCACTACGAGGGCACGGTCAGCCAGGTCTCTGGCGACGGCATCATGGCTCTCTTCGGCGCTCCCATTGCCCACGAGGACCATGCGGCGCGAGCGTGCCAAGCGGCGCTCCGCATGCAGGACCGGGTCAAGCACTACGCTGCGGACGTCTTCCATGCCGATGGCGTGAACATCCAGATGCGCGTCGGACTGAATTCGGGCGAGGTCGTCGTAGGCACTGTCGGCAACGACCTGCGCATGGACTACACGGCCGTTGGCCGGACCACGCACCTCGCAGCGCGCATGGAGCAGCTTGCGAGCCCCGGCAGCATTCTCCTGACACCCTGGACGCTCGCCCTGGTGGAGAGCTTCGTCGACGTGAAGGCACTCGGGGCGGTGCCGGTCAAGGGACTGGGCGACGCGCTGGACGTCTACGAGCTGCGCGGCATGAGCATCGCGCCAACCGGATTCCCTGTCTCTGCGCGCCGCGGCCTCACACCCCTTGTGGGTCGCGAGGCCGAACTGGCGGTGCTCGAACAAGCTTTCGAGCGGGCAGTAAAAGGGGACGCACGGATCGTCGGGATCCTGGGCGAGGCGGGCGTCGGGAAGAGCCGATTGTGCTCGGAATTCCTCAACAGGTGCCGGGCGAGGGGTGCGCTGGTCTACGAAGGCCGTGCACTCTCGCACAATCAGACCACGCCCTATGCCCTGACGAGTGCGATCGGGAGAAAGGTTTTCGGCATATCGGATCAGGAACCGCCTGATCGCGCGCGCGAGAAGGTGGTCGCCATCCTCAAAACCGTTGCCCCGGACCTGGAACCGGAGCTGCCGCTGCTGTTCGACTTCCTGGGTCTTTCCGAACCCGGTGTCGAGACCTTGAAGCTGGATCCAACAGCTCGCCGCGAACGTCTCGTTCGCACAACCGTGCAGCTTTGGAGCGCGTTTGCGGTGCACGGCAACACGACCCGGATCATGAGGACCGCTTTCGGTATTTCAACGCACGACCCGACCGATCGTGCGCGCGACAAGGTCGTAGCCGGTGTGAAGAGCGTTGCCCCCGACCTCGAGGCCGACCTGCCACTGTTGCTGGACTTCCTTGGCATATCCAATCCGGGCGCGGAGACCCTGAAACTCGATCCGACGATGCGCCGGGAGCGTCTCGGTCACACAACCGCACGCCTCTGGGCAGCGTTCGCGCAAGAGGGCCGCACGACACCGGCCGTCCTCCTCCTCGAAGACCTGCACTGGGTGGATGCCGGAAGTGCATCTCTGATCGAGGCCTTCTTCGAGACGCTGTCCGGAAGACGGCAACTGGTGATCGTGAACGCCCGACCGGAGTACACGGCGCCCTGGATGAAAGGGCAGCTCTACGAACAGATCTCCCTGTTGCCCTTCGATCAGGTGGATGCCGATACGCTGACCCGGCGACTGCTCGGGCACGACGCATCCGTGACACCGCTTGTGCCGCTGATAGCCGATCGTGCGCGAGGCAATCCGCTGTTCATCGAAGAGCTGGTGCGGCAACTCGAGGAAAGCGGCAACCTGGCGGGCGAACGCGGCGCGCATCTTCTGCGAACCCCTCCTGACCTACGGATGATACCCGACACCGTGCAGGCGATAATCGGCGCGCGCATCGATCGTCGGCACGAGCTGGAAAAGGCGCTCCTGCAAAGCGCCGCCGTGATAGGTCGGGAGTTCACGGAAGATACCTTGGTGAGCGTCGCGGATGTTTCGAGGGCGATCCTCGGCCCCACGCTCGAAGGTCTGTCGGCCGCCGGGTTGATCTACGGAAGCCCGGACAGCGCCGGCGCATGGGCCTTCAAACACCCCATGATGCAGGAGGTGGCCTATCGTTCCATCCTTTCCGACCGGCGGCGCAGCCTGCACGGACTCGTCGCTGCCGAACTGGAACGATCCCAAGCGGAGCCCAACGGCACGCAGGCGAGCTTGATCGCCTATCACTGGGAAGAGGCCGGTGAGACCACGCGGGCCATCGACAACAACATGAAGGCCGCCACCTGGTTCGGCATGGACGCGGCGCGCGCGTTCGAAGTCGACTGGGACAGAGTGCGGGATCCTGGTCGCGCATTGGAGGCATGGAAGCGGGTTCATCGTCTGTTGGCCAGGCTCGTGCCGGAAGACGACGTGCGCAATCGGCGTCTCGCAGCCTGCGGACAGATCCTGAACTTTGGATGGCGGGAGGGGCTGACCGCTGCCGACCTCAATTCGTACTACGTGGAAGCCCTGGAACTGGCGCGTTCGCTTGGCCGCGTGCGAGCGATCGTCGTGCTCAACGCCGCCTATGGACGGGCGTTGGCCGGCAGTGGTTCGGCGAAGGACTATCTTGCGCTGGCCAATGAAACCCTGGCCATGTTCGATTCGCCCGAACACGTGAGTCTCGCGGTGCTGTTAACCGCGGTCCGCTGCCACGCCAACATGCTCGTCGGCGACCTGCATGCCGCTCTCGCCGACAATGACTACGCACTGGCCCACCTACACCAGATCGAGGAACGGGATTCGCGCGTGGTGGCGTACAGCCCCGCCGCCTGGACGAAATACATGCGCGGCAGGATTCTCGCATTGATGGGCCGGTACGCGGAGGCACGGGTCCTGCTCGACGAACTGATTGCCAGCGACGACGCCACTGTCAGCGGGGGGCATCGCCTCCGGGCGCATCTGGCCATGACAAACATTGCCTTCGGTCTGGGCGATCAGCGGCTTGCGAAGGCACATGGCGTAGCCGCCCGACGTTTGGCGCATGGCAACAGGTCTCCGTTCTTCAAGGGCGTCAGTCGGATCTGCACCGGGTTGGAACTCTCCCTGCGCGGGCGTCATTGCAAGGCAATTGCCATGTTCGGGGATGCTCTCCAGGTCATGCGCAACCCCGGCCTCGAAGGCGAAGCTGCCATCCGTTGCCACATTGCGCACGCCCAGTTGCGGGCAGGCATGGTCGACGCCTCGCGAGCGACGGCCAAAGTGGCAGCCGCTCTGGCGCAGCGCCACGGCAACAAGATCTGGCAGGCCTACGCCGAGTGGCTCCTGGAAGGACCGGGTTCACCGGCTTTCAGGAAGCTTGTCCAAGAAACAGGCGCCGAACACTTCATGTGCTTGCATCACCCCCTAGCGGACCTGCGGCCGACCCTGACGTAGGGCGGCCGAAGCCGCAGGCGGGGTGATGCCGTTCACCCGCCGGGCGGCCGGCGCTATGGTCGACTGTCCAATACCGGGAGCACAGCCATGAGCAGGATCTGCCTCGCCGCGCTTGCCCTGACCATGGGCCTGATCGCGGCCGCCACGGCTTCGCACGCACAAAGGCCCTCCAGCATCAGTGACCTGCAGCGCCGCAACCTCGAACGGCGCGCCGCCGAGGCCGTCATCTGGGGCATGCCGGTCGTCAACTTCGACCTGATGATGCAGGAGATGCTGAGCAAGACCGACGGCAAGCCGAACGAGGTTCTGTACTGGGGGCGGCCACTCGACTGGCGCAACCAGACGCTGACGCCCAATCCCGACACGCTCTATTTCATGGCCTTCTTCGACACCAAGGACGGGCCGATGGTGCTCGACCTGCCGGCGGCGTCGGCGGCCGGTTCGTTCAACGGCAACATCGTCAACGCCTGGCAGACGCCGCTCGAGGATGCGGGGCTGCTGGGCGCCGACAGGGGCGCTGGGGCCAGATACCTGGCCCTGCCGCCAGGCCATCGAGAGCCCGCGCCGGCCGGCTACATCGCGCTGCCGTCGGATACCTACAAGGGTTACGGGCTTGTACGCGTGAACCTCGCGAGCCACAGCGACGCCGACGTCGCCAAGGCGGTGGCCTATGGCCGGCAGATCAGGGTCTATCCGCTGGCCGCCGCGTCGAACCCGCCGCCGACGGTGTTCACCGACGCCGCGGACGTGCTGTTCGATTCGACCATCCGCTACGACGCCAGCTTCTTCGGCAACCTCGACCGCATGGTGCAGAGCGAGCCGTGGCTCGAGCGCGACCGGGCGATGATCGACACGCTGCGATCGCTGGGCATCGAGAAGGGCAAGCCGTTCAGGCCGGACGACGCGACCAGGGCCGTGCTGGCCGCCGGCGCGCGCGAGGCCGGCGCCTGGCTGGAGGCGCGCTACGATGCCGGCCTGCCGCGCTTCTTCGGCGAGCGGAGCAGCTGGACCTATCCCGCCACCCTGGAAGTGATCAAGGCGCAGCAGAACGGGTTCTCCGAACGCGACGTCTACCCGGTCGACGATCGCGGGCTGGCCTACAGCTACGCCTATGTCGGCATCAAGCGGCTGGGCGCCGGACAGATGTACCTGATCGCGATCCGCGACAAGGATGGCGACGCCTTCGTCGGCGGCAGGACCTATCGCCTGCGGGTGCCGGCCGATCCGCCGGTCGAGCAGTACTGGTCGGTCACGGCCTACGACCGGCAGACCCATGCGCTGATCCGCAACATGCCGCGGCCCAGCCGGTCCTCGCAGATCGCTGACCTGCAGAAGAATCCCGACGGCTCGGTCGAGGTCCATTTCGGCCCCAAGGCGCCGGCCGGAAAGGAGAGCAACTGGGTGCCGACCGATCCGACGCGACGCTTTGAGCTGATGTTCCGCCTCTACGCGCCCAAGGCCGCGCTGTTCGAGCAGAAGTGGATCCTGCCCGACGTCGAGAAGGTCGTGCCCTAGTCTCCAGCTAGGTCTCTAGCTAACGCCTGGCCGGCGCTCGCGGCGCCGGCTTTTCCAGCCGCTCCAGGCGCTGGTCGACGTTCGCCCGCATCTTCTGCAGCTGCTGCTCGAGCGCGCGATCACGCGCGTCGAGCTGGACGATCCGGGCCGAAAGCTCCGACAGCGACCGTTGCAGCGCATTCAATCGGGCATCGAATTGAGCCCGATCGTCACTGCGCTGCGCCGCCGCCGCGCCGGGCATCATGAGGCAGGCCGCCGCAAGCATGCAGCCGACCCTGGTCAACACAGCTTGCCCGAAGGATCGATCATGAGGGCGTATACTCCGAATCCTTGGGCGATCCCCACGGCCCCTGTTGAAGGATCTGCGGCTTGTAGCCTCTCTGCTCGGCGAGACTCACCTTGCCGTCCATCTCGATCGTCTCATCTGCCGAGGCAGCCGTGTCCTCCACCATATTGAACTGGACCGTGTGGAATTTCTTCGCCCAAACATCGATCTGCACGACAATCGCCTTCGTTGCCTTCTTGCGGATGTATCGCAGCTTGGCCTTGCTTCTCAAGATGTCCTTGATCGGAGGTTCGAGGACATCCTTGGGCCACATGGCCTCAGAGCTTACCTTGCCTGGAGGTGCGCCCGAACCTTTGGCAACGACGGTGTGGGGATCCGTCAGCTTCACGTGCCCGGAGTACCCGGCGTCGTCCAGAAACAGATAGTGGGAAACCCAGTAGCTGCCCGATGCCAGGGGCAGCGAGAGCGCAAACGTGCAGCGGTGGCTCATGGCCATCTTGTTGCTGTACGACGTGAACTTGAGCCCTCGCACTTCATATTGTTGCGGCATTCGGCACCTCCCGGCGGCCGGCACCGCGGGTTGCAGCCTCGATCGTCATCGCTGCGAGGCGCCGCCACCGCCGGGCCCGTCACCCTGCCGACTTTGACGGAACGTCATTCGTCCCGTCGGTGACATTCCGCACGTAGCCATCAGGAATGTCGGTGCCTGCCTCGGGGCTGCCGGCGCGGCAGTCGACGACATCGCCGGAAAACATGACGACCCGCGACCCTGCATTTGTCCAGTCCGGACGTCCTGCAGGAGGTCGAAGCCGTCGCGGCGATCAAGCAGTCAGCCTCCGCCGGTGCCGACGCAACGCTGCAGCGCAGGCATCGATGGGCATCCATCGTCGTACCGGCGACGGGCTGCTCCTGCTCTACGGCGAACGCGAGGTCGAGCGTCCGCCTGATTCGCGGCATCCGCTCGGTCAAAGCAACGTCCTCAGGAAGCCTTGAGCGCCATCGTCACGATCACGCGGCTGAAGGACACCGAACGGTCGACCACGATGGCGTCGCCTCGCGCCGGGCCGGCCATGGCGGAAACGATCTTGAGGCCAAGGCCGGTCATGGTCGTGGGATCGAAGGTCGCAGGGAAGCCTGCGCCTTCGTCGGAAACGATGATCTTCAGGCAATCGGCGTCCTGTTTCACCGCGACCTCGACGCTGCCACGGCCATGTTTCAGGGCATTGGTGATCAGCTCGACGGCGATCAGACCGAGATGCGCCAGATTGTCGGCCGACAGCGGAAATGCTTCGATATCGAGGGATAACTTGCGGTCGCCGGCGAACGGCAACAACGCCCGCATATCGTCGAGCAGCCCGCGCATGTATTTGTCGGCATCGGCAGCGACGGAAGAGCCGCCCTGATAGAGCCGGCGGTGCACGGCAGCGATGGCCAGCACGCGCGAGGCGGCCTCCGCGACCTGCGCGCGCGCCTGCTCGTTGCCAAGGGTCCTGAGCTGGATCGAGAGCGTGGAGTGGACGAGCTGCAGCGAGTTCGTCACGCGATGATGAATTTCCCGGGCCAGCACATCCTTTTCGCGCAGCAGCCGCTCGTTCTCGAGCAGCAGCGCCTCCTTTTCACGCAGCATCTGTGCCTTGCCATCCTCG
This sequence comes from Pseudomonadota bacterium, assembly GCA_023436825.1. The sequence goes on from JAEZHS010000131.1 coordinate 11,741, forward strand.
CGCTTCTGGGCGCGGATCGCGACGCTCAGCGTATTGGCGAGCGTCTGCAGGAAGGCGATATCGGGAGCGCTGAACTCGCCGCGGTTGGTGCTGTCGACTTCGAGCACGCCGAACGCCTCGCCGTTGCCCCTGATCAGCACGTTGATGGCGCTGCGGATGCCGTGCTCCACCAGAAGCTTCGGCGTGCGAAAGCGAGGCTCCGATGCGAGATCGTTTGCAAGCACCGGCTCCCCGGTCCGGAAGGCGTATCCCGCCGGACTCTGCAGATCATTGCCGACCCGGGCATGGCCGACGACACCCGGCTTCCAGCCGATGCCGGAGCGGACAAGGAACGCCTCTTCATCCGCCAGGCATTGCAGGACCTTGGCGCAGCTCACCGCGAGGCCCAGTGCCGCGACGCGACTCGCTTCGTCGAGGATGGCCTGCAGGTCGTCCGTTTCCAGCGCGAAGCAGCCGAACCCGGCGACCAGCTCCTGTTGGCGAAGCCGCAGCCTCAATTCCGAGGCAGACAGGTCCGCAGGCTTGTTGCGCAACGGCATTGAGTCCCCCTTCCCGGCTCGTTTCTTGCGCAACGCTTAGCACCGGGCCAGCGGCGACCCGGCATGGTAAATTTCACGCTTCGCCGGCAACCGGCCGCGCCGCGGGACGTTCATGCGCCCGGTTCTCAGCGCGCACCGCCAACAAGCATTGCCTCAATCCTTTGCATCGGGCACCCGATTGCCTTCGAGACGCTCGGCCTTGGCCTCGAGCTCGGCGGCAAACTGCAGCAAGCTCTCGCGATCGCTGGCCTGTGAGAGCTCCAATGCAAGCCGGCGTGCAGTGGCAGCGCGCGAACGCAATTGAGCGGCGGTACCCTCCAACTCCTCGGCAGACATGATCGAACCCTTCTCCATAAGGAACTGCGGGCCGAGCCGCCGGTTGCGAGCAGCCCGCGCCGGCGACGTTTCCCACAACGGGTTGAGATGGTTCAGGGGGCGGCAGGGCCGGTGGGTGTGCGCGTCCCGTGCAACAGGCCGATGCCGGGCTCGTTGTCGCGCGTGAATGGGCACCGGCAACTCCTCGAAGACCGCCGTTTATGCGGCGCTGGGCGGCAACCTGCTGGTGGCCGTCACCAAGCTCGTCGCCGGCAGTTCGGCCATGCTGAGCGAGGGCATCCATTCGATCGTCGACACCGGCAACGAGGTACTGCTGCTCTACGGCTATAGCCAGGCCGAGCGTCCGCCCGATTCGCGGCATCCGCTCGCCTACGGCCGCGAGCTCTATTTCTGGAGCTTCATCGTCGCCTTGCTGTTGTTCGCTTTGGGAGCGGGCGCCGCCTTCTATGAGGGCGTGAGCCACATCCGCGATGCCAGTCGCCGTGAGCAACGTGCTGGTCAACTACGTGGTGCTTGGGCTCGCCTTCCTGTTCGAGGGCGGTTCGTGGTGGGTGGCGAAACAGGGCTTTCGCCGCGCCAAGGGCAGCGCCGGATGGTGGCGGGCGATTCGCGACAGCAAGGATCCGCCGGCCTTCATGGTGCTGCTCGAGGACAGCGCGGCGCTGATCGGCCTCGCGGTCGCCGCCGCGAGCCTGGCGCTGGCCGAGGCGACGGGACGGCCCGAGCTCGACGGCGTGGGCTCGCTGCTGATCGGGCTGCTGCTCGCGGCCACGGCTTTCATCATCGGCCAGGAGACCAAAGCCCTGCTGATCGGCGAACGCGCGAGCGCCGAGGTTCGCGCCTCGATCGTCGACTCCGCCACCCACGTCGAGGGCATCGTGTCGGTGCAGGACCTGATCACGGTCCATCTTCGCCCACGCAGATCGTGGTCGCCCTCGAGTTCGAAGACCACGTGACCACGCCGGTCATCGAAAGGTGCGTGCAGCGCCTCAGCCGGAGTGAGGGAGCGGCATGCCGGGGTCGTCGCCCTGTTCGTGAAGCCGCGCGCTCCAACCGCGTGACTTCGCCCGCGTGACCATGGCCGCATGACCCCGGCGGCACGGACTCAGCGGAAATCGACCCGATGGATGGCCGTCAGGATCGGGGCCTCGCCGCCGCCCTTGGCGATATCGAAGAGGCCGTCCTTGCAAGTGAGGTGCTTGAGGTCGTCGGGGCCGAGGGCGACGAAATCGAAGGGCAGGTGCTTGCCCCTGTCCTCCTCGACATGGCGAATGAACTGGTCGGTGACGTATATCCGTCCGGACTCGACATGAGGTTCAAGGCGCGCCGCGTTCTGCAGCGCCATGCCGTAGGGTTCCTTCTGCCTGGGGCCGTCCGCGATCTCGACAAAGCCCGCATCCCCGGCAAATCTCAGCTGGGCAGCGAACTCCGACCGGCCGAGATCGCGCTGGATGTTGCGCGCCGCCTGGAGCAGCTTGATCGGATTGGCGTCGATCAGCAGAAGGGAATCACCCTGCGATCGCTCGGCGTGGTCGAGCCTGGCGCCGAATTCGGACACGATCGAATCGAAGACCGTGGCGAAGGCTTTTGTCCTGAGGCCGTCCCGCATGGTGGCCGAATGGCCCTTCACGTCGCCCTGCAGGACATAGCGGATCACGCGGTCACGCAGCCATCGGCGCCCTCTGCCGATGATGTTGCGGTCGTTCAGGTTCTCGAAGTACAGCGGGTTGCGTTCGGCGATCAGGTCGTCGAGCGCAGGATGGATGAGATAGGTCCGCGCCGGCGGCAGGACCCGGACATTGTCGAGCGGGTGCTCGCCGGGCAGCCGGAAGATCTGGACGTCCTCTCCCGCCTCGGCATCGCGGCCGACATATCCCAGCAGCCCCAGCTTGTACAAGGCGCAGAACGGATGCTCGGTATGCGGCGCGGCCGCGCCGAACGCTTCCAGCCAGGCGTCGGCGTAAGTCCGGGCGATGCGCTCGAGGTCGTCGGGCGAAAGTACGTTCCGGTCGACCAGGCGGAGCAGCCTGTCGGCGTCGAAGCCGTCGAGGTGGGGCGCCATCTCGGCGAAATAAGCTGTCGTGATGATCTTGGCCTCCGAGCGTACGGCCTCGCGAACCTTGCGTTCGCTGCGGCCGGCGGGCGGGATGCTGGCCAGCGCCTTGCCGATCGAGACGACGTCGCGCGGACGCCCGAGGGTGTGCCGCAGCCAGAACCCCAGCACCTCTTCCTCGTCGCCGGTCACCGGATGGGTGACCCGCGTCAGCGGCCCGAAGAACGCTCGCACCGGGTCGTCGGCGCGGGGGTCAGCCAAGTCCTCGGCATCGGAATGGACGATATTCTTGTGAACGATCGCCAGCAAATCGTCGTCGGTATAGCCGATGATGAGTGACTTGCTGCGCAGCTGCTGGCCGAAGTAGGTGTCGCCGATGATGCCCTGCAGGACTTCCTTGCGGATCGATACGTAGATCTTGACGTGCGTGTTGATGTGGCTGAGCTCGCGGGCGGCGGCGGCGATGCCCGACTGCGCCAGATGCCAGAAGCTTCGCTTGACCTTGCCGCCCGGCGCATTCCCAGCGACGGCGTGATCGTGCCCCGCAGCCATCTCGCGCAGGACGCCTTCGTAGTACTCGTCGATGTTGTCGATGAAGATGGCCGTCGACTCGTGCAGGCGCCGGAAGGCCGGCAAAAGGGCATCATTGTAGTCGTTGTTGAGCTGATGATAGGTGTGCACCGACGCCGACAGGATGTGATCGAAGATCTCCCAGACCGAGACGAGGTTGTCGTCCTGGAAGATCGCCCTGAGCGAGCGGCTGCAGCGGGCCAGGCCATGGTCCGTGGGCACATGGTCCGTGGCCTTGAGCACGGCGATGGTGAAGGACAGCAGCCAGACCGACCGCCAGTAGCCTTCGCTGTCGCGCAAATCGCCGTAGTCGCTGGTCGGTATGACGCTGGGCAGGCCGCTCGGTTTCTCGACCAATGCCCGGCTCGGCAGGATGCAGGCATACTTGTCCTGGATTGACAGCCGTTTGGCCTTGAGAAGGAGCGTCTTGCCGAAGCCTTTCGGCGCGATGACGATCGTGGTGCCCTTGTTGTCGGGCTTGAGGAAGGATCTTATCTCGGGGTTGGGATGGAGCAGATTGGAACGAAAACTGAGGATGTCTTCGGCATCCATCTCGCTCGCGTCGATGATCCACGCCTGCATCGGTAACACCACTTCATTTCATTCTGGTGCGCCGGACCTGATCGTCTTACGGCGTCGGCGAGAGGCATGCGCTTTGCGCTGACGCCGCTCGGGGCGACGATCAGCATGGGCCAGACGTCTCCGGGCAGTCAATGTAGCTTCTGGTAAGCTGCGGATGGTGGAGCAATGCAGATCAACAGGATCACCCCGACGGTCCGGGAACTGGCGCACGGGCTGCAATTTCCCGAGGGGCCGATCGCCCTGCCCGACGGGTCCGTGATCCTGGTCGAGATGCGGCGCCAGACGCTCAGCCGGGTGACGCCCAATGGCCAAGTCGAGATCATCGTCGAACTGGGCGGCGGCCCCAACGGCGCCGCCGTGGGACCCGATGGCCTGATCTATGTCACCAACAACGGCGGGCCAGAGTGGTTCACCGATCAGCAGGGCAACAGCCTTCCCCTGAGCCCGGCTGCCGGCTCTCCCGGATCGATCCAGGTGGTCGAGCCCGGGGCCGGGAAAGTACGGACACTCTACGATCGCTGCGATGGCCGGCCGATCGGCTCCCCCAACGATCTCGTGTTCGACGATCACGGCGGGTTCTGGTTCACGGATTTCGGCAAGTACCGCCCCGGCAGCACCGAACGCGGCGGCGTCTACTACGCCCGCGCGGATGGCTCGCGCATCGAAGCCAAGGTCTTCCCGCTGGAACATCCCAACGGCATTGGCCTCTCGCCAGACGGCAAGCGGCTGTACGTCGCCGAGACGCCGACCGGGCGGTGTCTGGTCCATGACCTGGAAGCGCCCGGCGTGCTCGCGGCCGGCGATGACAGCCATGTGCTTGCGGTTCTCGAAGGCCAGTTCCTCGACTCACTCGCGGTGGATGGTGCGGGTCATGTCTGCGTCGCCACCCTCGTGCCCGGCGCCGTGAGCGACATCTGGCCGGACGGTTCCCGCGTCGACCAATACCTCCTGCCGGATCCGACCGTGACCAATGTCTGCTTCGGCGGCCCCGGGCTCAGCACCGCGTTCGCTACCCTCTCCCTGCGCGGTCGGCTGGTGGCCTTCGACTGGCCGAGACCGGGCCTTCCCTCGAGGTAGCGCGCGATGGCCCAAGCGCAATCATTGTCGAACGGAGGATGACAATGAAGCAGCTTCCGGTAGAGCACGATGCGTCCAGGTGGAATCACCTGGACGCATCGCGCCCTGTGAAACAAGCACCGCCAGCGCGCGAATGGGATCAGGTGGAACTCGTGGTGAGGCCTACGCCTACTTCAGTTCGTCCAGCAACGCCTTGGCTTGCCGCAGATCCTGCGTGCCGAAGCCCTGGCTGAACCAGCCGAATATCGGCGCGACCAGGTCGTAGGCCGCCCGTCGCCGGCCCTCGCGTTGCCAGTGTTGCGCCAGGATCATGGCCGCGCGCAGTTCCAGGGATTTCGCCTTCTGGAGTCGAGCGGTCTCCATGGAGCGACGAAGACAAGCCTCCGCCTCCACCGTCGCGCCCCGCCCGAGCAGCAGCTCGCCCTTCACCCGATGGATCTCGGCATCGAGGAAGCATTCGTGGAACATGCGGGCATGCTCGGCGGCGACCTCGATCCAGTCGAGGCCCGCCGCGATGCGGGCCGTCTTCGCGCACGCATCCGCCAACCGGACGGTGGCGTGTGTCGTCGCGAGCTGGGCGCCCAGCGCCTGCCAGTCAGCCCACCCTTGTTCCATCTCGGCGATGCCGGCATCGGCCTCGCCGAGCGCCGCGCGCGCCCAACCCCTGCACAGCTGGGCGTAGGCGGTCCATTGCGGAAACCCGTGCTTGGAGCTGAGGCTCGAGGACGCATCGGCGCGCTCCAGTGCCTGGGGGATTTCGCCACGATGAACGTACAGCGCCGAAGCGAGGCCCAGCGTCATGGCGCAGATGAAGGGATGGGCCAGCCTCTGGGCGTCGGCCAACGCCTGGCCGATCCATGCATCAGACTCTTCGGGATAGCCGAGGAACCACAGGAGCCACGAGCCATAGGCCCGGCAGAGCACGCTCGGATCCTCGCCATAAACGAGGATCTCCGCGCGCGCCTTGCCGATATCCCAGAGATCGACGGCCTGGCGAAAGGTTTGCCGTGCCGATCCGAATTCGCCGCGAAAGAACAGGCTGCAGCCATGCGCCCGACAAGCGAGCGCCCGCCGCGTATCGTCATCCTGGGCATTCGCCAGCGCCAGCAGTTCGGCGCCGAGATGCTGCGCCTGCTCGAGCGGCTTGCGCATGAAAGTGCTGTTCCACAGGCCGCGCAGAACGGTAAAGCGGTGCGGCGTATCGGTCAGGTTATCGCAGAGGTCGCGCGCACGCCTGTAGATGCGCTCGACGTCGGCGGCCATGTAGCCGCGTGCCGCGATCGTCGGCACGCCCAGCGTGATGAGCAGCTCGAGCTCCTGCCGGTCCCGCTCCCTTCCCTCCGGTCTCGTGCTCAGCAGCTCCAGCGCCCTGGTGCAATGCGTGATCGCCTCCTCGTTCGCGGAACGCTTCGCAGCGCTCCGTCCCGCCTTCAGACCATGGGCAATGGCGTCATCGACCAGCCCCGCTTGCCCATAATGATGGGCGAGAAGCTCGGGCTGGGTCTCGACGATCTGGGGCGTCAGCTCCGTGATCGCCCGGGCGATACGGCCATGGAGCTGTCGACGCGTCGAGCGCAGGAGGCTTCCATAGGCGGCATCCTGCACGAGCGCATGCTTGAAAACATAGGTCGCCTTGGGCGGAGCACCGCCGGCAAGGATCAGGCCCGCCTTGACGAGCTGGCCAAGCGCGTCGCCGAGCGCCTCGCCGTGCATCGGGGCCACGGCATCCAACAGCTCCCGGGAGAATTCCCTGCCGATGACGGCGGCAAGCTGGGCGACCTCTCGCGCCGGGCCGAGGTGATCGAGCCGGGCCAGCAGGCTGTCGTGCAGCGTTGCCGGAATGGCCAGCGGAGCCAGCGGGCCGCGCAGAACGTAGCGATCGGCCGCTTCCTCGAGCAACCCGGATCCCAGGACCGCGTTGGTGAGCTCCTCCACGAACAGCGGCACGCCGTCCGTCTTCGCCACGATCTCGTCCCGGACGTCGGCCGGCAGCGGCTTGCCGCCGGTCAAACTGTCGATCATTGCCAGCACATGGCCCGGTTCCAGCCGATCCAGAGCAAGCTTGGTCACGTGCGGCGCCGTCACGTCGAGATCGAACTCAGGCCGAAACGTGACGATCATCAAAATCGGCCAGCGCTGCACCTGGTCGATGATCCGCGTCAGCAATTCAAGGGTCGTTGGATCGACCCAGTGCGCATCTTCCAGGATGAACAGGACGGGGCGGTGCCTGGCGAGGCCGCCCAGACAGTCGATGAGCGCCGTCAGGGTGCGCTCCTTCTGCTCAATGGACGTCATGTCGAGTGCCGGGTAGCGGCCGTCGAAGGACAGCGACAGGAGCGTCGCGAACAGGGGCGCCACGCCATCGATGACCGATAACGACCGCTTGAGAAGCCGTTCCAGCTTGTCGAGCTTGATCGCAGCCGTGTCGTCATGCGCAAGACCCGCCGCGCGCTCGAATTGGGCAATCACGGGATAGAGCGGGCTGTTGGCATGATGGGGCGAGCACTGCCATTGGATGCGCGTGTGGGGTTGGTCGCCGATCTTCTGCCGCAGCGCCTCGACGACCCGCGACTTGCCGATCCCGGCCTCGCCGGACAGGAGGACGGCCCGACCTCCGCGACCCTGCGTCCTGGCCCAGCAGTCCATCATCAGGTCGAGCTCGCGGTCACGGCCAAAGAACCCGGTCGCACGCCGGGTTTGCCTCGCCTCGAAACGACTTTCGGCTGCGCGCTCGCCGAGCACCCGCCACGACGGAACCGGACTGGCCATTTCCTTCAGGAACTGCCGGCCGAGATCCTCGAGATCGAAGCGCCCGCCCAGGAGCCGCTTCGTGCTCTCGGCGATCACGACCGCGTTCGGTTCGGCAGCGCCCTGCAGGCGGGCTGCCAGGTTCGGCGTCTCGCCGATCACCACCTGCTCGCCTTCCCCCACCGTCTCGCCCACCACCACGAGCCCCGTGGCGATTCCTACCCGGACGTCCAGTCGCACCGCGCCTTGCAGCGTCAGCCCGCCAACCTCATCGAGCACTGTCAGCCCCGCTCTGACGGCACGTTCGGCATCGTCCTCATGAGCCAGCGGATAACCGAAATAGGCCATCACCCCGTCGCCCATGAACTTCGCGGCAAATCCGTCGAACCGCGCGATTGCCCGGACGCACGCATCCTGAAACGCCCGGATGACTTCCCTGAGATCCTCCGGGTCAAGGCGCTCGGCAAGCGCCGACGAGCCGGCCATGTCGCTGAACATGACCGTCAAATGGCGGCGTTCAGCGCGCCGCAGGGTTGGCGTGGGGTTCAGGAGCGCCGCGCCGCATTGGCCGCAGAACCTGGCGCCGAGTTCATCCACCGCGCCACAGGCGGCGCATATCAGGGGCGGCGGACGACCGGGCATCCTGGCCATGTTGTTCCTCCCACACCCGAAGGATCAATCTGGCACTGGCATCCTACGACAACATATAGGGCCAGTATGTGCCCTTGGCCACACTCACCGCTCAACTCAGTCCGACCAGAAGCGTCTTCGCTTCTTTCAAATCCGCCGTAGCAAAGCCCGCGCTGAAGGAGCCACAGACGGGCGCGAGCAGGTCATGGGCTTTGACGCGCCGCCCCTGATCACGCCACAGCCGGGCGAGGCTCACCACGGCGCGCAGCTCGAGCAATTTGGCCTGCTGCTCGATCGCAATCCGTCTTGCGGTGAGCAAGTCGTTCTCGGCGAGCCCATCGTCGAACGAAGCGCCAGGCCGGGCGAGCGTGCCGCGCAACCGGTACAGCTCGGCTTCATACCAGCGCTCGCCCGTCGCCTCGACAGCTTCCAGGCCTTCTCGCACCATCGCCATGGCTTCATCCGTGCCCTGGCATGCGAAGTCGGCAAAGTTTGCCAGCCAGAACGGCAGCCCCCACTTCGATCCGGTCTGCCGGTACAAGGCCAACCCATCACGCATCGCCTGTTCGCCGTCCGGACGCCCAAGGTTCAGCCTGGCGATTCCACGGAAGATCAGCCCCCAGGCCAGCATGAACGGGAAGTGGAGCTCGGTGGCGAGAGCGCAAACGTTATCGGCACGGAGTTGCAACTCTTCGTATTCCCTGAGCAGGCAGCTCACCAGCGTCGCGTGCGCCAAGCCGAAAACGCGGCTGTGCAGCGACGTCGAGGCGTTGGACTCCCTGACCGACAGATCGCGCATCCGGGCGGCGTGATCCAGGTGCCCCTGAAAGGCCAGGAGAGAGGAGAGCCATGCGGGAATCGTCACCCCCGCATCTCCGCGATGAAGCATCCGTTGCTTTTGCGACTGCTCGAGCAGACCGGCGGCCGTTTCCAGTTGCTTCCTGGCGGCGGGGAACCTTCCAAGCTCGTAGAGGCTGAGGCCTAGCGTCCTGTGGCCGAGGATGCGCGCCTCATCGCTCCCCGATTTATCGGCAAAGGACAGGATCTCGCTGGCGACCTGATGACATTGCGCGGTCTCGGCGCGAATGAGGTGGTACAAGTATTGGCCGTAGCCGACGCGCACCAACGTCGCCGTGTCGCCGAGACCTTCGCAGAGGCGGCGCGCCCTGGCGTATGCCTCTCCCGTCTCCGGCGCCGCATAACCCTTGGTGATCATCAGGGCTCGACCGAGTGCGGTCTGCAGATCGAGCTCCCGTCTTTCGCGTTCCGGGTTGTCCGGCAGCTCCGGTATCAGCACCAGCGCCTTGGTCAGCTGCGATGCCGCTTCGACCATGGCCGACTGGTCCAGGGCCCTGCGACCCGCCCGTGCAAGATAGGAGATCGCCTGGTCGGCCAGTCCGGCCTGCGTGTAGTGATGAGCCAGGATTTCCGGCTCTCCCTCGACCAGCTCGGGGAATCGCTGTTCGATCGAGCGGGCGATCCGCGCATGCAGTTCCTGGCGCTGGCCGCGCAACAGGGTGCTGTAGGCGGCGTCCTGGACGAGGGCGTGCTTGAAGACGAACGAGGCGTGCGGCGGCACGCCACGGCGGAACACCAAGCTGGCATCGACCAGCTGATCCAACGCGCCACGGAGGCCTTCATCGGTGCGGCGGGCGATGGCGGCAAGCAGCTCATACGAGAATTCACGACCGAGCGCGGCGCCGATCTGCGCCACTTCCTTCACCGGAGCCAGCCGGTCGAGGCGAGCCATCAACGAAGCCCGCAGGCTCGACGGGATCGCCAGGGGAGGCAACGGGCCGGCGAGGACGTAACCGCCCTCCTTCTCCCGCAGCAGGCCACCTTCGAGCAAGGTCCTCGTCAACTCCTCGATGAAAAGGGGGATGCCGTCGGCATGATCGACGATACGATTGATGATTTCGTCCGGCAGGCTCTTGCCCCCCGCCACCGCGCCCACCAGGGCCTTGGTCTCGCGTTCGGCGAGCCGCCTCAGCCACAGCGACGATACGTGTGCCTGGCCGGCCCAAGGCGCCTGAAACTCCGGGCGAAAGGTGATCAGCACCAGCGCCGATGCCTGCGCCGCGCCCTCGACCAGGCGGTCGAGCAGCTCGAGCGAGGTCGAATCCGCCCATTGCGCGTCCTCGAAGGTCAGCAGAACCGGACATTGGGCGGTGAGTATCCCGAGCTGCCGGGCAAGCGCGACCAGAGTGAGCTCGCGTCGGCGTTGCGGGTCCGCCGGCGGCGCCGGATAGAAACCGTCGGTCGGCAGCCCCAGCAAGTCGGCGACCAGCGCAATGGCGGTAGCGTCGTTCCCGCCCGATTGCTCCAACAGCGCCTCGAGCTTGGCGAACTTCGCTTCGGCGCTATCGTCGCGCGCGAACCCGGCGGCATATTCCAGCTGGGCGATGAAAGGATAGAGCGCGCGGTCGCGATGGTGGGGCGAGCAGAAATAACGCAGGCGCGTATGCGGCTGGACTTCGATCCGGCTACGCAGCGTTGCCGCGACACGCGACTTGCCGATGCCGGGCTCGCCGCAGACGAGGACGACCTGGCCCTCACCCGCCTTGGCGCGCTCCCAACGCCGCAGCAGCAGCTCCATCTCGTCGTCGCGCCCGAAAAGCGGTGTGAGTTCGGTCGAACGCAAGGCTTCGAACCGGCTTTCCACGTCGCTCGGCCGCAGCACACGATAGGCCCGGGCGGGTTCGGCAAAACCCTTTAGTCCGACAGCACCAAGATCGCTGTATTCGAAGAGGCCGCCGAGAAGGCGCCGCGTTGATGGCCCGATCACCACCGTATCGGGTTCGGCGATGGCCTGCAGCCGCGCGGCGAGGTGCGGCGTCTCGCCAACGACTTCCTGCTCCTGCGCTGGACCGGACCCGATAAGGTCGCCGACGACGACAATTCCAGTCGAGATACCGACCCGCACCGAGAGCTTTCTCTTCGCTCCCTCGATCAGGCCCACCGCACCGACCAGCGCCAGGCCGGCCCGCACCGCCTGCTCGGCATCGTCCTCATGGGCATACGGGTAGCCGAAATAGGTCATCACCCCATCGCCCATGTACTTCGCCACGAAGCCGTCATGACTGCGGACGATGGCGGCAACGCATCCATGGAAGGCACTGACCACCTCCCGCAGATCCTCCGGATCGAGCAGCGCGGCCAGAGCCGGCCAGTCGACGAGGTCGCAGAACATCACCGTCACCTGCCGGCGCTCGGCCTGCGCCACGGCTTCACTGGACGGTCGGGCCGACAGTGACGGATCGGATGCCGATCGCGCGTTGCCCAATGCGGCGCCGCAGTTGCCGCAAAACCTCGTGCCCGACGGATTCTCCATGCCGCACGTGGCGCAGGCGAGCGGCAGCGACGCTCCGCAATCACCGCAGAATTTCTTGCCAACCGGATTTGAAATTCCGCAACTCGGACACTCCATGTGCGCCTCCAGCCGGACGTCGGCAACGCGCCCCGCAGCCGCGCGCCCGCCCGTCAGTCTGGCCTAATGTTCGCCGCTTGAATCACCTTTCCCCATTTCTCGATTTCCTTGCCAATGATCTTCGGAAAGTCGGCAGACGATCGGCCATCGCCGCGTCGAAGACGTTCTCCAGGATCAACATCAGGAGCGTATGGCCGTCGGGCGGCGTCCTCGCGACGGTCTCGGTGGCAATCTTGCCGGTCGCGCCCGACAGGCGCGCGAGGATGGAGCTGTCGACGCGGAACTTCCATGGCGCTCCCCTTGCGAAGGGAATGGCCGCTAAGAGGCCAAGCAACGCCACGCCGCACACCTTACGAGGCGCAAGGCCGCGAGCATGGAAATCACTTTAAGACTGCTCGCTCGCGCGCGCGCCGCGGTCGAAACCGCGATCCTCGCGCGCCCCACATCCTTGATGCCCAGACATCATACGCCGCTTGACAGAATATTGAAAGACCAGGCGTGCCCCAGCACGTCAGATATCACAGTGAAGTGCGAAGCGCGGATTTCATGTCGGGATCGCGTCACCCCGTTTCCTCGCCGTGCTTCGCCTCCGTCGACGCGATGTTCAGCATCGAACGCGCCTGCGGCGTGAACGCTCAGTGACCTGCTCGATGAGGAGCAGTTTGCCCTGTTACGCAAGCGAGCGCGGGACGTCGTCCAGCCCTTCGTCCGCAATGATGGCGGCGTGCAATTCGATTGCCCGGCGCACGTTGTGTCCGCGCCAAGGGCCTGACCAAATGCGCCGTACCGCCAACGCGCTCACCCTCATGACGGAGGCCAGTACGACCATCGACCTCTGCCGCGCCGGCGACCGCCGGATCGAAGGTCGCGTCCGCGAAGCCGCAACCGCGCAGGCCTACACGATCTTCCTCGAACGCACGAAGTGACGCGCCGGCAATCGTCGGCCGACGTCACGCTCCGACACCTCACGCGGTGCGGATGATTTCATCGGCCGTCGGCAGTCGACCGTCGGGCGTGAGCCTGTCGACGAGCTGTGGCAATTGCTCGCTGAGGCCGGCCAACAATTCGCCGCGCGCGAGCCCGGTGCGCTGTGTCAGGAACTCCATCTGCTCGGGGGTGATCACCTGAGACAGCTCATGCGGAGCGATCGGCTGATTCTGCCCGGTACCGATCCACGAGTTCGCCGCTTCGCCCTTGCCCGCGCCCTGGAACTGCTCGAGCAGGTCGCCCAGTCCGCCGCTCAGCAGTCCGCCCAGGAGGCCGCCGCCCGGCATCTGGCCGCCGGCCACTCCGCCACCTTGTCCACCCCCCAGTCGGCCCAGGATCTCGTCCAGTCCGAGACCCGTGGGAAGCGCGCCGCCGGGAGCGGCGGAAGGGGCCTGTACGGGCGAACTGCCGAAGCCCTTGATGGCCTTGTAGGCGAGCAAGGCCAGCAGGGCCATGGTCATCGGCGACATGCCGCCGCGCGATCCGCTGGCCTGGCCACTGGCTGGGCCACTGGCCGGGGCGCTCGCTGCACCGCCGGCGCCATGAGGGCCATTCTGCAGACCGTTGAGAATGTCCATCAAGCTCATGGCTGCCTCCTTGGATGGCGTCCCTCAGGCCGCGGGGATGCGGATCTTCTGGCCGGGGAAGATCAGGTTGGGATCCTTGATCACCTCGCGGTTGGCCTCGAAGATCTTCGGGTACTGGTTCCCGTCCTTGTAGAAGTGCTGGGCAATGGCGGAGAGCGTGTCGCCCGACTTGATGACGTAGTACTCGACCCCGGCGCTCTCGCCCGGATTTTTCAGGCCGTCGACATTGACGTTGGCAACGCCCTTCACATTGCCGGCGATCAGCACCGCTTTCTCCATCGCCTCGCTGCTGGCGGCAGTTCCCCCCAGCTTCACCAGGCCGCTGGCCGCATCGTAGTCGACGCTGAGGCCTTCGACCCCATTCAGCGAGGCCTCGATCTCCTTCTTGATCTTGTCGTTGGCATCGGCGTCCCTGTCGAAGATCTTTCGACCGATGTCTCGCACGAAATCGAACAGGCCCATCTGCTCCTCCTCATTTGCGTTACGGTCCAAAGGCAATTCGAAGACGCCCGGACGCGCTGCGGCCGTCCGAGGCAAGCCCGATCTGAAATGCTCTAGTTACCGACGGTGTCGGTGACGCACTTGCAGGAGGGCGCTGCAAGGAACGAGAGCGATGAGTGCGGCTTTCATCTGGCATTCCTCCGTTGCTGGGTAGCTGTTCGCTACGTAGGACCGGCAGGACGTGCTGATGGACAGACCTTACATCAACGGCTCTCGAGTTGAAACACCCGCAGGAGCGCGCCCGCGCTCCTGGCAATGACTATTTCAGCGCCGCACCCGCCGGCGGGTCGCCCTCGATGTACTTGGTCGCCAGGTGCGCGCCCTGCCGCGGCAGGAAGGCGATGAAGCGCGCGCCCTCGGGACTGACCACGGTGAAGGCATGCGGCGTGCGGGCGGGGATGGAGATCGTCTGGTCCTTGCCGACCATGAAACGCTCGTCGCCGATTCGCAGATCGAGCGTTCCATCCAGGACGACGATGACCTCGTCGACTTCCTCGTGGAAGTGCAGCGGTGCGCCTGCGCCCTGCTCCAGGACGCCGAGACTGGAACTCACGGAAACGCCCTGCGCCTCGCCGGCGAGGACGTAATTCCGATAGCCGGGACGCCACGGGATCTCCCTGGCCTCGGCATTCTTCACCACCGGCATGTCGACCTCCTGTGATGCGGAAATCATCGTCAGTATAGTCGGCAAACAAGGAGACGCCCATGACATCGCGAGTCGATCCCGACCTGGAAAAGATCCTGCCGCTGCTGCCGCTGCGGGACGCGGCGACGCTGACCCCTGAGCGGGCGCGCGGCGAACTGGTGGCGCTGGCCGAATCGCGCAAGGACGGGCCGCTGCCCGAGCTGGCGACGGCCAAGGACATCACCGTCGACGGCGCCGCCGGCCCGATCGCGGCGCGGCTCTTCGCGACCGGCAGGACGCCGGCGCCGACGATCGTCTACTTCCACGGCGGCGGCTGGGTGGCCGGCGACCTCTTCACGCACGAGCGCCAGGCCAGGACCTTGGCGCTCGAAGCGGAGGCCGTGGTCGTGAGTGTCGACTACCGCCGGCCGCCCGAGACGCCGTTTCCGGGCGCCTTCGAGGATTGCCTGGCCGCGACCCGATGGGCGGCGGCGAATATCGGCAAGCTCGGCGGCGCCCCGGCGCGGCTCGCGGTGGCCGGCGACAGCGCCGGCGGCAACCTCGCCGCCGCCGTCGCCCAAGCCAGCCGGAAGGGCGAACCGCGGCTCGCCGCGCAGCTCCTGATCTATCCGGCTGTCGATCTTGCCGGCAACTACGGCTCGGCGGCGGAGAACGCGAAGTTCCCATCGCGCCAAGACAACGCCGAGGGCTACTTCCTGACCGGCGACGCCATGCGCTGGTTCGCCGGCCAGTACCTGCCGCGGCTGAAGGACGGCGAGGATCCGCGCGCCTCGCCGCTGCGCAGCGCCGATCTCGCGGGATCGCCGCGCGCCGTCATCACCACGGCGGAGTTCGACCCGCTGCGCGACGAGGGCGAGGCCTATGCCGACGCCCTGAAGAAG
>JAEZHS010000132.1 GCA_023436825.1 Pseudomonadota bacterium
GCCGGGGGCCGTCCACATACGCGGTCCAGAAGACCATGATCAGACGACCGTGCGATAGCGCTCGACGCAGGTCGCCAGCACACGATCCATGGGCTGCGACCACCAGTAGTCGGAGAAAATCTCGGCCTCGATGAGGCCCGAGTAGCCCGCATCTTCCACCGCCTGCCGGATGCGGCGCAGGTCGACGACGCCGTCGCCCATCATGCCGCGGTCGTTCAGCATGTCCTTGGTCGGCACCAGCCAGTCGCAGACGTGAAAGGCGATCAGCCGCTGGTCGCGGCCGGCGCGGGCGATGCCGGTGTAGAGATCGGGGTCCCACCAGGTGTGATAGACGTCGACGGCCACGCCGAGCGCGGTGCCGCCGGCATCGAGGCGGTCGGCGATATCCAGCGCCTGGGCCAGCGTATTCACTGCGGCGCGATCGGCGGCGTACATCGGATGCAGCGGTTCCAGCGCCAGTGGAAGCCCGGCCTGGCGTGCATAAGCCAGCAACTCGGCGATGCCGTCCTCGATCAACTTGCGGGCGCCGACGATGTCCTTGGAGGGCGTCGATCCGGGTCGTGCGAACTGCGGCAGGCCGCCCGCCACCAGGATGAGACAGGGGGCACCGAGCGCCGCTGCCTCGTCGACGGCGCGACGGTTGTCGTCGCGCGCCGCCATCACATGCTCACCCGTGGCGGGAAACAGCCCACCGCGGCAGTAGCCCGAGAGCTTCAGGCCGCCGTCCTCGATGGCCCGTGCCGCCCGGTTGATCCCGACCGCAGCCACCTGGTCGCGCCACGGGCTGATTGCGGCAATGCCATGCCGCGCGCAGGCCTCGATGATCTCCAGAAGACCGGCCTGCTTACGCACCGTCGCGGTGTTGACCGAAAGCAGCGACGGCCCGGCATTCAGATCGCGCATCGCGGGCTACGGCGCGACGCCGCGGACGGCCAAGACCGCCTTCATGCGCGTTGCCGCGCGCTCGGGATCGCGAAAAAGCCCGGCCTTGTCGGCCAGCCGGAACAGCTCGGCGAGATGCAGGGTCGAGCGCGCGCTTTCCTGGCCGCCGACCATGGTGAAATGGTCCTGATGGCCGTTGAGGTACGCCATGAAGACGACGCCCGTCTTGTAGAAGCGCGTCGGCGCCCGGAAGATGTGACGCGACAGTGGCACGGTCGGCGCCAGGACGGCGTGGAACGTCGCGAGGTCGCCGCCGGCCAGCGCCGCCAACGACGCCGCGGCGGCCGGCGCGATGGCATCGAAGATGCCGAGCAGGGCGTGCGAGTAACCGTGCTCGTCGCCGGCGATGAGTTCGGCGTAATTGAAGTCGTCGCCCGTGTACATCTTCACCGTCTTGTCGAGCCGGCGGCGCATGGCGATCTCGCGGTCCTTGTCGAGCAGCGAGATCTTCACGCCGTCGACCTTGGCCGCCGAGGCGTTGATGATGGCGACGGCAGTGTCCATCGCCTTGCCGAGGTCGCGCGTACCCCAGTAGCCGCTGAGCGCCGGATCGAACATATCGCCCAGCCAATGGATGATCACCGGCTGGCGCACCTGCGAGAGAACGCGTTGGTAGACACGGGCATAGTCGTCGGCCGAGCGCGCAGCGCGGACGAGCGCGCGTGACGCCATCAGGATGATGCGGCCGCCGACCGCCTCTATGGCGGCGATCTGCTCCTGGTAGGCGCGGATCACGTCGTCGACCGTGTAGATTCCGGCCGGGTCGAGGTGATCGGTGCCGGCGCCCGAGAAGACGACGGCGCCCTCGCGGCCGCGCGCGGCGGCGACCGAGCGCTTGATCAGCTCCAGCGCCATCGACCAGTCGAGCCCCATGCCGCGCTGGGCGGTGTCCATCGCCTCGGCGACGCCGAGGCCCAGGTCCCAGAGATATTCGCGATAGGCGATGGTGCGCTCCCAGTCGGGCGCCGCCTGCAGCCACGGGTCGATGTCGGCGTGCGGGTCGGCCACGACATGGGCGGCCGCCAGGGCGACACGGTTCAACGGCTGCGTGATGCGGTCCGGGAAATGCACGGCGTCGGACAGGGTGTAGGGGGCGAGGCGCCCGTCGGCGGCGGGCAGGGGCACGATGATCGACATGAGGCCTCCTCTCAGATCGTGAGCGCCGGGACGTCGACCCAGCGCCGTTCCTTCCAGCTCTGGTGGGCGCATTCGACGAGCTGCACGCCCTTGGCGCCCTCGACCAGCGAGTGCTTGAACGGTGCGTCCTCGACGACGTGGCGGATGAACATCTCCCATTCGGCCTTGAAGCCGTTCTCATAGACGATGTTGTCCGGCATCTTCTGCCAACTGTCGTAGAAGTCGATGGTCTGCTTCTGGTCGGGGTTCCAGACCGGCCGCGGCGTGGCGCTGCGCGGCTGGATCATGCAGTCGCTGAGGCCGGCGACGGCCGAGCCCAGGGTGCCTTCGACCTGGAATGTCACGAGGTCGTCGCGATAGACGCGCACCGCCCAGCTCATGTTGATGTGGGCGATGATGCCGCCCTCGAGCTGGAAGGAGGCGTAGGCCGCATCGTCGGCGGTGGCGGCGTAGGTCGCGCCCGCCTCGTCGACGCGCTCGGGGATGTGGGTGGCGGCGATGCATGACACCGACTTCACGTCGCCGAACAGGTTGTCGAGCACGTAGCGCCAGTGGCAGACCATGTCGAGGACGATGCCGCCGCCCTCCTCGGTGCGGTAGTTCCACGACGGCCGCTGGGCGGGCTGGCCCCAGTCGCCTTCGAACACCCAGTAGCCGAACTCGCCGC
>JAEZHS010000174.1 GCA_023436825.1 Pseudomonadota bacterium
CGCGGGGGCCCGGGGCCCCGGGCGCTCTCACGACTCCGGACATCGAGGTCGCGAGCATGGCCGACTTCGTGGACTTGCATCAGGCCCATCTTCGCGGCGAATCTGCGTGAGGCGCAGCGTCGTCGAGCGCGATCCGTGATCTACCCGAGGTGAGGCGTATCTGAATGTCACCCCCTGTCACCCGCGTCCCAAGCAATGCGGCGCTGCCGCAATCCGCCGACGTCGTCGTGATCGGCGGCGGCATCGCCGGCATCACGGCCGCCTACCATCTCACCAAGAAAGGCCATTCGGTTGCCGTGGTGGAGAAAGGCTACATCGCCGGCGAGCAGTCCAGCCGGAACTGGGGCTGGTGCCGCCAGCAGAACCGCGATCTGCGCGAACTGCCGCTGGCGCAGCGCGCCGTCGACATGTGGAGCGGCCTCAACGAAGAGCTCGGCGCCGAGACCGGCTTTCGCCGCACCGGGCTGGTCTATGTGACAACCAGCAAGGGCGACCTCGACCGGTGGGTGGGTTGGGTCGACAAGGCGCGCGAGATGCAGATGCGCAGCCACGTCCTGTCGGCGGACGAGGCCAAGGCGATGACGCCGGGCAGCACCGGCAACTGGATCGGCGGCATCCATTCGCCGACCGACGGCCGGGCCGAGCCCGCGCTGGCTGTGCCGGCGATCGCCGAGGGCGCCCGGCGCCTCGGAGCCACCCTCCACCAGGATTGCGCGGCGCGCGGCCTGGAGACATCGGCCGGGCGCGTCTCCGGCGTGGTCACGGAAAAGGGCACGATCCATACCAGCGCCGTGCTGGTCGCGGGCGGCGTCTGGACCTCGATGTTCTGCCGTCACCACGGCATCGCCATGCCGCTGGCCGGCGTGCGCTCGACCTCGTTCTTCACCGAGCCGGCGCCGAATATCACCGACGGCGGCGTCTCGACGCCCGACTTCGCCGTACGCCGCCGGCTCGACGGCGGCTACACGATCGGCATCAGCGGCCGCGGCATGCTCGAGCTCAGCCCGCAGGGCCTGATGTACGCGCGGCCGTTCTGGCGCACCTTCAAGAAGCGCTACGAGCTTCTGACCATCCGCGCCGGTCGCTCCTTCTTCGACGGTCCCGAGGCCCTCCTGAGCTGGCGCAACGACACGGTCTCGCCCTTCGAGCGCATGCGCACCTACGATCCGCCGCCGCAGGAGAAGCTGGTCAGCTTCGCGCTCAGGCGCATCGCCGAGGTTTACCCCGAGCTCGCCAACGTGAAGATCGCGCACAAGTACGGCGGGCTGATCGACTTCACGCCCGACTGGATCCCGGTGATCTCCGCCATCGACAAGCTGCCGGGCCTGCATGTCTCCGCGGGCTTCAGCGGCCACGGCTTCGGCATCGGTCCAGGCGCAGGCCGGCTCGCCGCCGACATCGTCGCCAACGATCCGCCGATCGTCGATCCGCACCCCTATCGCTACAGCCGCCTGGTCGACGGCACCGACCTCGGCGAGCCCGGCCTGATGTGAGCTGCTGATTTCATCCGGGCACGTCCGCTCCGGACGGGCGACGGAATCGAGCTGAAGAACACAGCCGTGCTTTTGTCACGCTGCCGGGGGACACTGCCGGCCACAATCGCCGCAACAGGAGACTCGCCATGGCTGCGCCGCGCCCCTCCAAGACCCGCATCGGCAACCACGTCCTCAGGCCCGAGACCCTGATGCTGAGCTACGGCTACGACCCCATGCTGTCGGAAGGTGCGGTCAAACCGCCGGTCTTCCTTACGTCCACCTTCGTGTTCGGTTCAGCCGAGGAAGGCCGCGACTTCTTCGATTACACCGCGGGACGCCGGAAGCCGCCCGAGGGCTCCGGCGCCGGCCTCGTCTATTCGCGCTTCAACCATCCCAACAGCGAGATCGTCGAGGACAGGCTCGCGGTCTATGAGGGCGCCGAATCCTGCGTTGTGTTCTCCTCCGGCATGTCGGCGATCACCACGACGATCCTGGCCTTTGCCCGTCCCGGTGACGTCATCCTGCATTCCCAGCCGCTCTATGGCGGCACGGAGACCCTGATAGCGCGCACCATGGCGGATTTCCGCATCGGCGCCACGGGCTTCGTCGATGGCGTGAGCGAACCCGCCATTCGCGCCGCCGTGCAAGAAGCGCGCGGCAAGGGGCGGATATCGGTCATCATGACCGAGACGCCAGCCAACCCGACCAACACGCTGGTCGACATCAAGCTGTTGGCGAAGATCGCCGACGAGATCGGCGCGGCGCAGGGTTTCAGGCCCGTCCTGGTCTGCGACAATACCCTGCTCGGCCCGGTCTTCCAGCGTCCCCTCGTCCACGGCGCCGATGTCTCGGTCTACTCGCTCACCAAGTATGTCGGCGGCCATTCCGATCTGATAGCCGGCGCGGCGCTCGGCTCGAAGGCGACCATCGCGCCGATCAAGGCCTTGCGCGGCAGCGTCGGCACGCAGCTCGATCCACATTCGTGCTGGATGCTCGGCCGCTCGCTCGAGACGCTGGGGCTCCGCATGGAGCGGGCGAACTCCAATGCCAAGCTCGTCGCTGAATACCTGCGCGATCATCCCAAGGTCGACAAGGTCCACTATCTCGACTTCCTCGAGGAGGGCTCGCCGGCGCAGGCGGTCTTTGCCCGGCAGTGCACCGGGCCGGGCTCGACGTTCTCCTTCGACGTCAAGGGCGGCCAGAAAGAGGCGTTCGCCTTCCTCAACGCCCTGCAGGTCTTCAAGCTGGCGGTCAGCCTGGGCGGCACCGAATCGCTCGCGAGCCATCCTGCCGCCATGACCCACTCCGGCGTCCCGGCCGAGGTGCGCGACCGCATCGGCGTGCTCGACACGACCATCCGCCTGTCGGTCGGCATCGAACATCCCGACGATCTGATCGCTGACCTGACGCAGGCATTGGCGGCGATCCCCTGAGGCGATCTACGCGCCGACGCCGTGAATAACCCTGCTGGCATGGAGCGTGCAGCGGCGATTGTCATCCCGAACGCCGCGAGGGATCATCGACGCGCGACAGCGCCCGGAGACCGTCATGCCGCAGACAGCTCGTCACGTCGCCTTGGTCCTCGTCTTCTGCCTCGCCGCCGGCAGCGCTTTCGCGCAGGGCAATCTACGCATCGGCCTGGGCGACGATCCCGACGGCCTCGATCCGACCACGTCGCGCTTCTACACGACGCGCATCGTCTTCGCCGCGCTGTGCGACAAGCTGTTCGAGATCGATGAGAAAGCGGGCATCGTGCCCCAGCTCGCGCTCGGCGCCGAGACCTCGGCCGACGGCAAGACCGTCACCATCAAGCTGCGGCCCGGCGTCAAGTTCCACGACGGCGAGCCGTTCACTGCCGAGGCGGCCAAGTACAGCCTCGAGCGGCACATGAACATGAAAGGCTCGTTCCGCAAACCCGAGCTCGCCGCCGTCGACAGCGTCGAGGTCGCCGGCCCGCTCGCGGTGAAGCTCAACCTCAAGCAGCCCTTCTCGCCGCTGCTCGCCCAGCTCACCGACCGCGCCGGCATGATGGTGTCGCCCAAGGCGGCGGAGGCCTCCGGCGACAAGTTCGCACTGAAGCCGGTGTGCGCAGGCCCCTACAAGTTCGTCGAGCGTGTCGCCCAGGATCGCATCGTCGTCGAGAAGTTCGCCGACTACTGGAACAAGGACCAGATCTTCATCGACAAGATCACCTACGTGCCGATCGTCGACAGCACCGTGCGGCTGGCCAACCTCAGGTCGGGCGGGCTCGACATGATGGAGCGGCTGCTCGCCACCGACATCAAGACGGTGCGCGACGACCCCAGGCTCAGGCTGAGCTCGGCGGTGTCGCTCGGCTTCTTTGCGCTGCTGGTCAACGTCGCCAACGGGCCGAAGGCCGACAATCCGCTGGGCAAGGACGCCCGCGTGCGCCGCGCCTTCGATCTCGCCATCGACCGCGAGGCGCTGAACCAGGTGGTGTTCAACGGCGAGTTCGTGCCCGGCAACCAGTGGGTCAATCCGCAGAGCCCGTGGTACCAGCAGGCCTTCCCCGTGCCGAAGCGCGACATCGCCAAGGCCAAGGCGCTGATGAAGGAAGCCGGCGTCACCGGCCGCCTCGCGGTCGACTTCATGATCGGCAACAACCCGGAGACCCGCCAGCTCGCCGAGGTTCTGCAGTCGATGACGGCCGAAGCGGGCTTCGACCTCAAGATCCGCGTCGTCGAGGCGGCGACCGCGCTCAAGACTGCCGAGGAAGGCGACTTCCAGCTCTACGAGAACAACTGGAGCGGCCGCATCGATCCCGACGGCAACACCGTGCTCTACCAGACCTGCGGCTCGCCGCTGAACACCGGTCGCTACTGCGACAAGGAGATCGACCAGTGGCATCGCGACGCCCGCGCCTCGAACGACTTCGCCACGCGCAAGGCCATCTACGAGAAGATCACGGCCAGGTTCCTGCCCGACGGATGGATGATCTATCTCTTCCACCCGAAGTACCTGATCGCCCACACGGCGCGGCTGGAGGGCTTCACGCCCTATCCGGACGGGCTGATCCGCGTCACCGGCGTGAGGATGAAGCAGCCATGAGACGGATCCTGCATACCGCCCGCCACGCCGCAGCGGCGCTGACCTTGTGCGTGACCGCCGGCACCGCCTTCGCACAGGGCCACCTACGCATCGGGATCGGCGACGATCCCGACGTGCTCGATCCGTCACTGTCGCGCACCTACACCGCGCGCATCGTCTTCGCCACCTTGTGCGACAAGCTGTTCGACATCGACGAGAAGGCCGACATCGTCCCGCAGCTCGCGACCGGCCACGAGGTCTCGGCCGACGGCAAGATCGTGACGATCAAGCTGCGCCCGGGTGTGAAGTTCCATGACGGCGAGGCCTTCGACGCGGCGGCGGCCAAGTACAGCCTCGACCGCCATCTCACCATGAAGGGCTCGTTCCGCAAGCCCGAGCTCGCCCAGGTCGACACCGTCGAGGTGGTCGATCCCTCGACCATCAGGCTCAACCTCAAGACTCCCTTCTCGCCGCTGCTCGCGCAGCTCACCGACCGCGCCGGCATGATGGTCTCGCCCAAGGCGGCCGAGGCGGCGGGCGACAAGTTCGGCCTGAAGCCGGTGTGCGCCGGCCCCTACAAGTTCGTCGAGCGCATCCAGCAGGACCGCATCGTCGTCGAGAAGTTCGCCGACTACTGGAACAAGGACCAGGTCTTCGTCGACAGGATCACCTATCTGCCGATCGTCGATGCCACGGTGCGGCTGGCCAACCTGCGGTCGGGCGGCCTCGACATGATGGAACGCGTGCTCGCCACCGACATCAAGACGGTACGCGACGATTCCCGCCTCAAGCTCAGCAAGGCCGTGTCGATCGGTTGGTTCGGCCTGCTGGTGAACGTGGCGAACGGCCCCAAGGCCGACAATCCGCTGGGCAAGGACGCCCGCGTCCGCCAAGCCTTCGACCTCGCCATCGACCGCGAGGCGCTGAACCAGGTCGTGTTCAACGGCGAGTTCGTGCCGGGCAACCAGTGGGTCAACCCGCAGAACTTCTATTACCAGTCGAAATTTCCTGTCCCGAAGCGCGATCTCGCCAAGGCCAGGGCCTTGCTGAAGGAGGCGGGCGTCACAGGCCGCGTGCCGATCGATTTCATGGTCAGCAATACGCCCGAGACACGCGCCGTCGCCGAGGTGGTGCAGTCGATGGTGGCGGAGGCCGGTTTCGACCTCAAGATCCGGGTCACTGAGGTCGCCACGGCGCTGAAGCAGGCCGAGGACGGCGAGTTCCAGCTCTACATGAACACGTGGAGCGGTCGCATCGACCCCGACGGGAATTCGGTGATCTACCAGATGTGCGGCGCGCCGCAGAACATGGGCAAGTACTGCAGCAAGGAAGTCGATTCCTTTCACCAGCAGGCCCGTGCCGTCACCGATCCGGCCGCCCGCAAGGCGATCTACGAGAAGCTCACCGAGAAGTTCCTGGCCGACGGCTGGATCTTCTATCTCTACCACCCGCAGTACCTGATCGCCCACACCAACAAGCTCGACGGGTTCAAGCCGATGCCGGACGGCCTGCTGCGCGTGACGGGCGTGAAGCTCAAGTAGCGCTGGGGGCGCCCCTGGCAAAGAGTTCACGGCTTCCGGGCGCGCGTCAGTGCCGTGATCTCGGCCAGCATCGGCTCGGTGCCGTCGACGGCGAAGCCGGCGTCACGCAGGCAACGCTCGACAAAGCCCGGCGACAGGCACTCGGCCCGCGGATTGTCCGGCAGCGAGGCAAGCAGGTACCAGGCGGCGAAGGCCGGGCCGCGTGATCGTCGTCGACCATGAAATCGTGGACCAGCACCAGGCCGCCCGGCTTCAGGGCCTCGAAGGCGCGGCTCACCAGGATGCGGATGTCGTTGCCGCCGACGGCGCTCCACACTTAGGACATCAGCACCACATCCTGGTCGCGCGGCCACGGCGTGCTGAGCGCGTTGCCGGCCACATGGCTCACCCGGTCGGCCATGCCGGAGACGCCGAAATAGAGCTCGAAATGGCGATGGTGGTTCATCGCCAGCGTGGCGACGCGGTCGCCGGGACGGATGCCGGCAGCCCGCAGCGCCGAGGCGAGACGGCGGGCGCGGGCTGCCGCCTCGGCATAGCCGTAGCGGTGCTCGCCGCCGTCGGCATCGCGCGACACGATCTTGGTTTTCGGGTGATAGCGCTCGGCGTAGTCGAGCAGGCCGCTGATCAGCAAGGGCCCGTCCTGCATCAATCCCAGCACGCCGGTCTCCCTCAGGCGAAGCTGAAGCCCATGGTGCGGCCGTAATAGTAGAGGCCGCCATCCTGCACGATCAGCGACAGGGCGATGTCCTCGTCGCGCACTGTGCCGTCCAGAGGCGCGTTGCGATGGTCGTGCGGTGCGCCGGCCGGCGCAAGCAGCGTAACGTGCTTCGTCCACGGGAAGGTCTTGCCGCCGATCGTCGAGGCGCAGCGCGCCTCACGCAGGGACAGCACCAGGGCGGCTGCGTTGTGGCGATGCGGCCGCTGCGATTCGCCGGGACGGACCGCATTCAGGGTCAGCGTCATCGCCGGCAGGCAGGTGCCCAGCCTTTCGGTGCGCGCGCTCGCCATGAACAGGGCGCGGCCGGGCGTCTCCGGCGTCATCGGCCGCTCGTAGAGGACGTCGAGCTCGCGGGCGATGTCGGCGGCCCGGTAGTGCGTCGCCTCGATGAGCGCACGCTCGGCGGCCTCGGGTCGCACGCCCAGGAAGGCGAGCGCCGGTTCATCGGTCGCGCACCACAGCACGGCATCTTCCTCGGCCGCCCATGTCGAGGGCGCGCCGCCCGGCAGGGCGAGCATGTCCCCTTCGCTCCACGCGAGCGCAGCACCGTCGCGCTCCAGCGCCCCGCGGCCACGCAGCACCGCCCAGATCTCACCGCTGGCGGCCAGCCTGGCGTCGAGCCGCTCGCCGCGGCGGATGCGGGCATAGCGCGCCAGCATGAACGGCGTGGTGGCGGCATGCCCGGTGCCGAGCGCGTCCGACAGGTCGAGGGCGATGAAGCCCGTAGGCGTGTCGGCGGCGAAGGCGCGGCTGGCCTCGCCGATGAAGGCCTGCGGCTCGAGAGCCGGCCGCACGATGTTGAAGCCCTGCTCGACCGGCACGTAGCGCGCCCGTTGCGACTGGATCGACACGATCGCTTCTCCTGTCACAGCGCCATGAAGCCGCCGTCGGTGCACAGCACGTGCCCGACGACGAACGAGGCCGCGTCGGAGGCGAGCCAGGCCACCGCCTCGGCCACTTCCCCGGGCTGGCCCATGCGGCGCAACGGCAGGCCGGCCGCGACCGCTTTCATGTCCATGATCTTCGACGCCAGCATCATGTCGGTGACGACGCGGCCTGGCGCCACCGCATTGATGCGCACGCCCTTCTCGGCATATTCCATCGCCGCCGCGCGCATCAGCGAGATCACGGCGGCCTTGGACGCCGAATAGAGCGCCAGGCCGGGGTTGGGATTGCGCAAGCCGCTCACCGAGGCGTTGACCACGATGGCGCCGCCGCCGCGCTCGGCCATCTGTCGGATCTGGTGCTGCAGGCAGAGATAGACCGAGCGGACGTTGGTATCGAAGACGCGGTCGTAGAGCGCGTCGTCCTGCTCCGCCACCGGCGCGCGCGGTTCCTGGTACCCCGCGTTGTTGAAGGCGATATCGAGGCGGCCGTGGTTGGCGACGATCGTGTTGTGCAGGGTCGCGATATCTTCCGGCCGCGTGACGTCGGTGACGACGAAGTGCGCCGTCCCGCCGCTCGCTTCTATGTCGGCCACGGCCCTGGCGCCCTCGGCTGCGCGGCGGCCGGCCATCACCACCAGCGCGCCGCGGCGTGCGAAGGCGAGCGCGGCGGCGCAACCGACCGGCCCCCCGCCCACCACGGCGACGTCCGCCGTCACCCGAGACGGGGAGGCCGGCGCGCGGGGCGCTCCAAAT
>JAEZHS010000362.1 GCA_023436825.1 Pseudomonadota bacterium
GGCCTGTTCTTGATCAACCGACGACAAAAAAGAGGTCCCTCGACTTCGCATCGCTACGCTCGGGATGACCGGCGGGATATCAGCCACACTTCAGCTCGTGCGGCGTCGGATCGTAGCCCGGCATGCCCGGCACGCCGTAGCCCGGCGTGATCACCACGGCGAGATCGTCCGCATCGGGCTTCTTGTTGAACCACTTCTCGTAGAGCTTGGCCATGGTGCCGTCCTTCTTCATGCAGTCGAGCGCATCCTGCAGCTCGGCACGAAGCGTGGGATTGTTCTTCGGCACCGGCGCCGCCCAGTGGGCGCGCGTGTCCTTGAGCTCGAGGTCGGCGATGAACTGCGGGTTCTTCGACGCCGCGTAGACGATCGTCGTGTTGCCGCCGAGCGTGGCATAGGCGCGCCCCGACAGCACGGCCTGCGTGGCGTCCGGCTGGGTGTCGTAGACCTGCACGGTGAAGCCGTACTTCTCGGCCATCTGCTTGGAGAGCGTCTCGTAGGGCGTGCCCTTGTTGACGGCGACGGACTTGCCCTTGAGGTCCTCCCAGCTCTTGATCGGCGGCGTGCCCTTCTTGATGCCAAACTGGAAGGCAGTCCACAGATAGCCCGCCGTGAACAGCATGTTCTCTGCCCGCTCCTTGGTCACCGTGGTCGGCGCGGCGATGAAATCGTAGCGGCCGGCCTGCATGCCCGGGATCAGGGTCGAGAAGCTCACCGAATCGATGGTGATGTCGCGCTTCATGCGCTTCGCCGCCTCGGTGAAGACGTCGACCTGGAAGCCTTCGATGCCGCCACCGAGCTTGGGCATGGCGTGCGGCGCGAAGGTGCCGTCGACGCCGGTGCGCAGCGGCGGCTTCTTCTCCTGGGCCATGGCGGGGGACATTGCCGGCCCCACGCAAACAAGGGCCGCGACCGCAATCGCAGCCAGGCGCCGTGTCATCATCTTGATAGTCTCCCTTGAAGAATCCCCAGGCGGCTAAGTTAGATCAGGCATTGTTGAATAGCAATTTAGGAGCCATGGTGCGGCCATGTCCGACGCCGATCGCATCCTCGTCATCAACCCCAATTCGACCGAGGCCGTCACCCAGGGCATCGACGCCGCCATGGAGCCGCTGCGCATGAAAGGCGGCCCGGCCATCGAGTGTGTCACGCTCAAGGAAGGCCCGCCCGGCATCGAGACCCAGGCCCATGTCGAACAGGTCGTGGGACCGATCGGCGAAATGGTGAGGAAGCGCGACAACGACTGCTCGGCTTTCGTCATCGCCTGCTACTCCGATCCCGGCCTGCATGCCGCGCGCGAGATCACGACCAAGCCGGTGCTCGGCATCGCGGAGTGCGGAATCCTGACGGCGCTGACGCTCGGCCAGCGCTTCGGCGTCATCTCCATCCTGCGGAAGTCGATTCCACGCCACCTGCGCTACGTCGGCCAGATGGGATTGAACGACCGCATGGCCGGCGATCGCGCCATCGGTCTCGGTGTCGTCGAGCTCGCCAACGAGGCGCGCACCTTCGCGCGCATGGCGGAGGTCGCGGCCGAGCTGCGCGACGAGGACGGCGCCGACGTGCTTGTCATGGGCTGTGCAGGCATGGCGCGCTATCGCGACCGCCTGCAGCGCCATGTCGGCCTCCCGGTGGTCGAGCCGAGCCAGGCCGCGGTGTCGATGGCGATCGGCCGGTCGCGGCTGGGATGGTCGGCGTGAATTTCGACGATTTTCGACAGACCGGCTGACGCCCGTGAAGTCGTTGAATCTTCGACCCTTTTGAATTTGGACATTTCCGCCAGCGGTTTTCAGGTCTCCGCCAGCGCCGGATTAACCAGCCAATGGCTGGTAGGGCGGCCGCGGCCACCATACGCCCGGTCGGGCTGAACGTAGCCGAGATAGTGCAGCCGCTGCAGCACATGCTCGGTTTCGTCGGCTGTCGCGGCGCGGCCGAGAGCGCGCCGACGGATCTCCTCGCGCGACACTGCATCGGGCCGCGTTTCGCGCAGCCAGCAGGCGACACGGCGCACGCGTCGCTTGTGGTCCGAGAGCTCGGCACTGTCGAACACCGCGCGTGCATGCGGCGAGAAGTAGCCTCGCCATAGCGCGGCCGCAGCATCGACCTGCTCACTGCCGATCGCACCGGGCCGGCTGCGTGGGCCGCCAGTGAATCCCAAAAGCTCCATGATCCCCGCCAATCGTACGATGAAGGCTCTGCTTTTGCCCAACCACGCGGCCTCGAGGCCTTCGGCACTCTGCCGTGCGGCGTCAAGATCGGTCAGAAAGCCGTCGAGCGCTTTCACGCCGCGCTCGTCGAAGCGAAGCTCGCAGGGATCATCGGGCGGGCGTGCCAAAGTCGACAGGCGTCTCAGCCTTTCCAGCACTTCGTCGTCGTGAACAGGTTCGAGGGCGGTGAGCGCGGAATGGTGCTGGGGGCCGGGCCAGACATACAGGAAGCGGCTCGGCAGGCTCTTATCGCCTTCCAGCAGCGCGGCCCTGAGACTGTCCGGCCACATCGTCTGGAGGATGCTGACTGGAAAGCTCGCGAGGTCGAGTGCCGGCCGGCGGCTGCGCTCCACGGACAGGGCGCCGGCCGTCCAGGCTTCGAGCCAGGCCGCACATTCCCTGTCGTCGGCGCAATCGCCGCCGAACCAGACTTTCGGCAGATCGCGCCACAGCAATATGCCGCGTGGGTTGCCGGTGACGGTCTCGGCAACGGCTTCGAGAGCGGCATCCATCATGACGATGCGCGACGGAACGAACGGGCCCTTCCCGACCTGCTGCGCGTGTACCGCACGACGCTCCTCATCGTGCAGGCACCGTTCCTGTTCAATCGTACCCAGCAGACGACGCATCGGCGCCAACGCCGTCGACTTGCCGGTCGACGGTTCACCCACCATCGCCTGCCACATCACCAGCGGCTCGGTCCATGCAGGCGTAACGCGCACCCGCACCCCACCGCCGCAGAGTCCTGCCACGCCGGCAATCACCGTCTGGAGGACGTAGTCCTGCGGTGCGCCGGTGGCCGCGGCGGTATCGGCGATCCATGTGCGCCAGGGCTCGGGCAGCAGATCGAGCGGCACGGCTGGCACCGCGTCGCGACCGTTGTCGAGGATGCTGAGGTCGGGTCCCGACCACTCGACCTTCCGCGAATCTAGGTAAAAGGCGTGACTCGGCATTGACGGCCCTCCTGGGAACAAAGATGGAACAATCTCGAGGAACCGTCAAGCACTATAGTAATCTTTTTTTGTACTTCCGTTGTTGATGCCGTTCCTGACTTGGTTGCGGGAAAGAATTTGCTCGCCGTTCCGATCCAGCCGTCGCGTTGGTACTTGCGTTTGTATTGCCGAAGGAAGCCAGTCGGCGCCCCTTTCTCTGCGGCTTCCGAAGACGACGATCGTCGAGCAGATGCACGACTTAGAAAGCGTGCGCGCTCCGCCTTGCCAAACTCCAACGCGAATCGCATCGGCCGCATTTCGTCGCTGAGTATGAATTCGTTGTCCTCAATGGCCAGCAAATAGCCCCGCGAGCGACGTTGCATTTGATTCTTCGGGCGCATCGCATGGGTCATGCCGTCGCCGTCGGCGGATCACGCGCGGCGTACCCTCATCCACGTCAAGACCAAGGTCGGACAGCAACCTGCCATTATTTTTGATCGTCACGGCACCGTGGAGTGGTTGTTCGCGCCGTCGCCCCGGGTAACGTGCGGCCGCGCAAGAGCCATTGATGTACCGTAGCCGCAATCAGCATCGGGATCGAGCAGCCCTCCTGTGGGTCGCGGGCGCACTGCTGCTCGGATCCGCAAGTCTCGCTCAGGGTCAGGAGGCTGACCCGCACGCTGGCCACCATCCCGCCCAGCCGTCCGTTCCATCGGCGTCGGGTTCGATGCCGGCCGCTCCTCCGGCGCCGCCTGGCGCCATGGAAGGCATGGGCATGATGGGGCGCCCGCCGCCGAGGCAGCTCTATCCCGAGTTGATGGAGTTGCCCGCCATGTCGCCGCAGGCGCGCGACAAGGCGACAGCCGATGCGCAGGCGCGGATCGATGCTGGCAACGCGGCGCTCATGGCCGCGCAATCCGACTATCACAACGCGATGGTCACGAAGGATTTCGCCGCCATGTCGCTTGCCGCCGACCGTCAGCGGGCGGCATTGGCGGAGCTGGAAAGTGGGACCGCCGCCCTGCGCGCGTTGGCCGAAGGTGAAGCCCCGCGCGACGTCGCGCTCGGCTGGTTCCGTGAGCAGATGAATCTCCGGCCACCGGCCTCGCAAGGCGATTTGCCGGGAGCCCCTTTCGGCCTGTCGTGGCTGCATGTCTTGTCCATGGCAATGCTCGGCGCGTTCGTCCTGGCGATGGTGGCGGTTTCCATCGCCCGCCGGCGGCGATCGATTGCCCTCGTTGATCGGCTGACTGCCGTCGCACCGGTACGTGCGGAGGTGTCCATTGCGACGCCCGCGCCCGTCGAGCGGGCACCGGTCCCTGCGCGCCAGCCTGATTCTCCGGCCACGTCCGCGCCCGCGGTTTCCGGTAACTGGACCGGCGAGATGCGCGTGGCGCGCGTCATCAGGGAGACGCCCTCGGTAAAGACCTTTCGTTTGATGACGGCCGATGGTGGCCCCCTGCCCTTCACGTACGCGCCGGGGCAGTTCCTGACTTTTTCGACGGAGTTCGACGGCAAGACGGTGCGACGGTCATATACGATCGCCTCGCCGCCGACCCGTAACGCCTACGTCGAGATAACAGTCAAGCACGAAAAAGACGGCCTGTTCTCGCACTACCTTCACGACAGAGTGGCGGTGGGAGAGACGCTGCATGTGCGTGGGCCAGCGGGGGCTTTCACGTTCGACGGCGGCAACGCCGACAGCATCGTGCTGATCGCGGGTGGTGTCGGGATCACGCCGATGATGTGCGTAGTCCGGCATCTGACCGACATGAGCTGGCCCGGCGACATTTTCCTCGTCCTGGGCATCCGCAGCACCGAAGAGTTCATCTTTAGGGAGGAACTCGAATACCTCCAGAGACGATGGCCCAGGCTCCATGTCGCCGCTTCCGTCAGTGCGCGATCCGAAGGCACCGTCTGGATGGGCCTGGAAGGACCCATCACCAGGGCCACGATCGCCCAGGCAGTGCCCGGCATCGAGCGGCGGCGTGTCCATTTGTGCGGCCCGCCAGGCATGACGCAGGCGATCCGCCAGGTGCTGCGCGATCTGGGCGTCCCGCCCGAGCAGATCAAAACGGAGGCATTCGGCCCGGCCGCGGGTGCCGACCCCGCACCGGCTCCCGCGCCTGCGGCGTCTCCGCCACGGGACGTTGCCAGGCTGATGGACAAGACAGACCGACTGGCAGGGCAGCCGCCGGCCGATGGCCTCCAGGCCATCGGGCCCGCGACGGCAGTCATTTCCTTCGCTCGTTCGGGAAAGTCCGCGCCGTTGCCGCCATCGGCGACGGTGCTCGAGGTCGCCGAGTCCATCGGAGTGCCGATCGACTATTCGTGCCGTGTGGGCACCTGCGGCTTCTGCAAGACCAGGCTTCTGGCCGGAAATGTCTCGATGGACGTTCAGGACGCGCTTACCGACGAGGACAAGGCCAACGGTATCATCCTCGCCTGCCAGGCCCGGTCGATCAGCAATCTGACGGTCGACGCATGACGAGAGCCACAGGCGGCAGGCGACATGAGTGACCGCGAGCGATTGACGGTGCTTGCGCTGGGCACGCTGATAGTGCTGCTGCTGCCCGGCTATGTGGTGCATGTCTCGCCGCGATTTCCGGGGAGTCTCGCCGGCAGCCTTTTCGGCATTGCCGCGGCGTTCCTTATGGTCGCGCTGCTTGCCTATCCGGCGGTCAAGTATCTTCCATGGCTGCGCGAACGCATCACCCGCCGCGTATCGCTGGGCCGGCTGCTCAGTCTGCACATCTACGCCGGACTGCTTGCGGCACTGCTGGCAATCGTGCACTCGGGCCACAAGTACCAGAGCGTGCTCGGTCTCGCTTTGATCGTCGTCACGATGATCGTGATAGCGACCGGCTTCATCGGACGCCTCTATGTCGGTGCTCTGGGCGCGGACATTCGCCAGCAGCAGGTGCTGCTGGGTGCGCTGCGTACATCGTACGATCGCGTGGTGCAGCGATTGGCCAGGCACAAGGATGTCGAAAAGCCTGCGCTGAACGTCCCGGTGCTCGAACTGGTGGGCGCGATCGCCGACCTCGAGTATTCCATCGCCGGCCGGGACGCCATGCGCCGCCTCGCCGGCCGATGGATGGTCGTCCACGTCGCCTCGTCGCTCGTTCTCTACGGCCTGCTTGCGCTGCATGTCCTGAGCGGATTCTATTACGGGCTGCGGTGGCTTCCGTGAGGTGGAAGGCTTTCGCCTACCTCATTCTCGGCAGCGCCATGCTGGCGGTCGTGGTCCTGGTTGCCGCCACCTTGCCCCATTCGGGATCGCAAGCCTTGCCGCATTGGGCCGAGATGGTCCGCCCCGGCGCGCTTTCGGCCCGACACGCTTCCCTCGCGCAGGACTGCGAAGCCTGCCATACGCCGTTCCGCGGAGTCGAAAGCGCCGGTTGCGTGCTGTGCCACGCCACGGATGCCGTGACCCTGGCGCGGCAGTCGACGTCGTTTCATGCGACGGTGCAATCGTGCTCGGCCTGCCATGCCGAGCACCAGGGCGGCGTGCGGCCGACCCGGATGGATCACGATGTGTTGATCGCCATCGGCGCCTCACGACTTCGCAGGGCCCCTGAAACGGCCGATCGTCTCGATTGCTTTTCCTGCCACAGCAATCGCAGCCCACACCGCGACCTCTTCGGGAAGGAGTGCGCCGAATGCCACGCGACGGAGAGCTGGCGGGTGGCAGGGTTCAACCATCCGTCACCCGCATCCACCGACTGTGCGCAATGCCACCAGGCGCCGCCGAGCCACTACATGCATCACTTCCACATGGTGTCGATGATGGTCGCCCGGCAGCACCACGCACGAGTGGATCAGTGCTACCTGTGCCATCAGACCGACGCCTGGAACGACATCCGGGGCGTGGGTTGGTACAAGCATCACTGACGCACATTCCGTCGGCTGGGATCAGGCGAACAGGATGTCTCTTCCGAGACACCGCATTGCCGACTCGGCGCGTTCTGCAGCCTTCGTGGTTGAGATGGATCAAGGCATCGCTGTGCCGCAGGCGTAGACGATGCGCTGGAAAATAGAGGGCGAACGCGTCGTTGTCTTGATTCGAACAGCGCCGCCATCGTCTCTGCGCCACACTCAAGATGACCTTCATCCAAAGAGGATTGCGATGCGATCTCTACTCCCGACCCGGATTGCGACGATCTCCATCATCGCCGGCTTTGTAGCCTTGGTGGCATATCCCGCATTCACGCAGAACGCCGAGCCCCTTGTGCTCGCCCAGATGATGCATGGCGACGACAAAGGCATGCAGGGCAAGGGCATGCAGGATAAGGGCATGCAGGGTCACGGCATGCAGAAGGATCAGGGCATGCAGGGCCAGGCGGCGCCCACCACACCGGGCCGGATGGGGGGAATGGGACAGGGCATGATGCCTGGCATGATGATGGGCTCGGGCATGCCGGGCAGCGCCATGATGCCGATGATGATGATGCAGGGCCGTATGGGCGACATGGCCGACTACGTGGAAGGACGCATCGCCTTCCTGCAGACCGAACTTCGGATCACCGACGCGCAGATGCCGGCGTGGAATGAGTTCGCGAATGTCATGCGTGCGAACGGCAAGCGCGCTTCGGAGGCCCGTGCCGCTCAGCCGCAATACGCCGGTACGTCGTTCGGCGACCGATTGGACGACCAGGAGCGCTGGCTGTCGGTGAGACTGGAAGGCATCCGGGCGCTGAAGCCCGCATATGCAAAGCTCTACACCATGCTCGACGACAAGCAGAGGAAAACGGCGGACGACGTGATGTTCATGGTCGTCCGATAAGGCAGACAAAACAAGAAAGGCCCGGAACCCGGGCCTTTTCCATGTCTCCGCGCTCGACACCCGCTAGGTCTTGTTGGCGGGCGGGTGCATGTCGGCATGCGGTCCGATCGTGCACTGCGAGCCGGTCGCGGTTGCGTCATCGATGATGCCTTTGGCATCGACGGTGAAGTTGATCATGCAGCGCCGTGCCTGAAAGATCGTCTGCGACTTCGGTCCGGTCACCGACTGGTTGGTGAACAGGTATCCGATGGCGCGGCCGCCATCGGCGGTCGGATCGTCGTGATGCGGCGGGCCCCACGACCGGATGAGATGAGCCGAGCTGTGGCCGACCCAGTCTTTTACGTTGAGATCCTTGACCTGCCCGGTCGACATGGGACCGCATGCAACGGTGGCCATCGCAAGACCCAACGAAAGAATTCCCCCGAGCTTCATAGCAGTTATCTCCTCTTCACGAATTCACGACTCACGTCGATGCCTCTCATCTATTTGGCGAGATGGGCCCAGTGTTTGAGCCACATCAAACGGAAGCAATCGTGGTTGGGGCAGCATGATCTGTGCCAGCGACTTTGGCGGCATCACCAGCTCCGCAGGTGTCTAATATTGGACTCGGCTTTCAGTGTGCGGCGCATCAAGCTTCGTGTTACGGGCGAGTTAAGCGAACTGTCGAGGCCGGTGGAGTCATTTGTCTGGAATGATCGAACGACGTTGATCGTTCGATAATGTGCGGATGGCCATGCGGCTTTTGGGCGTCATCATCATGACCATGGCAAGCGTACTCCTGTTCCACGGCGTGGCGCTGGCGCATGGGTCCGAACACAGTGACCGGGTGCATGCTCACCACAACACGAGCAAGCCGGCAGAGACCGAAGCCGCATCTTCCAGCCACACGGGCCACTGCCACGGGTCGACGATCGCCACGTCGTTGGAAATGATGTTCGACGCATCGTCCAGGACGGGCGCGCATGACGTCACCGGCGATTGGAATACACGCGACGATTGGGATCAGAACGACGATTGCTGTGGCGTTGCTTGTCACGCAGTCGTTGGGAGCAAGGGCGACGACAAGGTTGCATCGGTTCTCCCCTCCAGCCCCTTCGCCCTGGCGGGCGCGTCGGAATTGCTCGGAATCAAACAGCGCCGGTTGGAGCGACCTCCGCGGCGCTTCTGGTAACATCGTCCTACGCTACGCTATGACTTGGGCGGCTCCGTAACGGTGCACGCTCTGCACGTTGCGTAGGACGTGTCGCGCGAGCTTCGCATCGGCGACGGCGAGCGCGGAAACCGAGCACTTCCTTTTCGTTACCATTGGGCACTCAGATGAAGCCGCAAGCTTGTCCGGGGCGGGACGCTCCAGGCGGTTGCCTGCAATCGCCATTCGATCGACCTCGCCATCGCAGGTCCGACACAATCGACCGAAACGCTCGCGGCGACTTCGCGCCGGGAGGAGACGTCAAGCCGGAAGGCCTGTTCGACAGGCTCTGTGCCCGGATTCCGTCCACGAAGTATCCGGCCGGCCGGATACTCTTCCGCCAGGGCGATTGGGCGGACGCGATCTACTACGTCGGGTACGGTCGTCTCCACCGAACGATAACGACCAAACACGGCGACGACCGGCTGGTGGCGATTCTGGGTCCCGGTGATTTCTGTGGCCAGGATTGCCTCGGCCATACACCGTACCGCATGACATCGGCTGTCGTTGTCGAAGACTCCAAGGTCGTTCGGATCGAGAAGAACGCGATGGACAAGCTCCGTTGGGATTGGCCGGACTTCGCCGATGCCTTTACGTCCTTTGTCCTGATGCACGGTCTGGAGACGGAGGCCGCCCTCATCGATCAGCTTGTCGGCTCCGTTGAACAGCGGCTCGGGCGCGTCTTGCTGAAGCTCGCGAACGCCGGAAGCGGGGTGGACGATTCGGGAACGATCCTGAACGTCAAGCAGGAGATGCTCGCCGAACTGGTGGGCACCACACGGCCGCGCGTGAACTATTTTTTGACCAAGTTCCGACGCTTGGGGCTCATCGACTACGGAGGCTCATTCGGACCCGGCGTGATCAGGGTGAGCAATCGCCTGCGACAGGTTTGCGACAGGGAGTGAGGATCACATGAGCTTCAGCGACCAGTCTTGCCAACCCATACCCTATCTGGGTATCGCCTCAATCATGGTCCGGGTGCGCCCCCTTCTTTGGCTGATCGCGCTGTTCGCCATTGTCGTGCCGACCCTCGGCATGACGTTGGTGAGACACGCGTCGCTCGCCGTCGGGCAGGCGTCGGCTGATTGTCCGGAGCATGCGCCGCCGCCCGCCCCCTGTCCGGCGAACGGCACAGCAAAGCATGCAGCGGGGGATTGCTGGCCGCTGATGTCGTCGACGCTCGCTCTGCCGCCGCCGACGGCGGACTGTGACGCGACGATGCCGATCCAGGCTCCCGTCACGAAGCCCGTGCGCAGTCTCGCCGGGCATGTGCTGGCAAGAGATCCGCCGCCTCCCCGTGTCCGAGCCGAAGCATCGGTTCATATTTCAGCACGCGGAGAAGCATGATGTTGTACCGACATTCGCTTGTCGACGGCCTTGCGTGGCTGATAGCCACACAGGCGTCAGCGCATAGCCGAGCCGGGCAAGACCGCCAGCTTCGTCTGGACCTTCAAGCGCAGGGCCAACCTGGAGTTCGCCTGCAACATCCCGGGCCACTACGAGGATGGGATGAAAGGCCCCATTCGCTTCGTGGAGTGATTGGAAGGCGAAACGGATCGCCGTTTCGCCCGTGTTGAGTTGGATCAATGTCAAACGCCGCGAGTCCCCTTTGTGTGCAAGCGGCTGCTCCCAGGAGAATCTCGATGAGACTCCCTTCATTTCGTCTGTTCCTCGCCGGTTCATTGTTGCT
The DNA here is from genome assembly GCA_023436825.1 of Pseudomonadota bacterium. Next base: position 10,802 of record JAEZHS010000362.1, read on the forward strand.
GGTGGTTGCGGCATGCGCCGATCAGGCCACGACAGCCTCGACACGGCCGGGCTCCGCGCCGTTGGCGGTCGATCTCGGCGGTTCGACGCGAATCCCGCATATTGCCGGCACTGCCGGCGAAGGCGAAGGCTACGACACCATGCAGGCTGTTCCGGCGGCGCACGCATCGATGGCCGGCATGGCCCATCAAGGGGTCGCTCCCAGGGCAAGGTCCGCACCGGCGGTCGACCACGCTGCCATGGGCCATGGCACCGCGAGCCAGGGCGCCGTTGACCACAGCAAAATGGACCACGGCTCGATGCCCGGCATGAACCAGGCGCCGGCCGGCGCTCCGCAGGTCGCTCAGGCGCCGCATGTCGAGGGCACCGGCACGGTCAATTCAGTCGATGCAGCCGGCCGCAAGGTCAACCTGAGCCACAACGCCATCCCGGCAATCGGCTGGCCGGCGATGACCATGGATTTCGCGGTCGCTCCGTCGGTCGATCTGCGGACGCTTAAGCCTGCGACGCGGGTCAACTTCATGCTGCAGCGCGGCGGCGACGGCATGTACGTCATCCATTCGATCGCGCCGGCGAGAGGCCAGTGATGACCCGCGATCCGTCGAGACCGATCGTCGGACGACGACGCTTCGTCCAGGGCATTGCCGCCGCCGGCGCCGTCACGGCGCTGTCGCCGTGGGACGCCTCGGCGCAAACCTCGTCCGCGGTTCTGAGCGGCACCGATTTCAAGCTCGAGCTTGCGACCTTGCCGTTCAACGTCACGGGATGGACGAGGACGGCCACCGCCATCAACGGCCGGATTCCGGGTCCGACCCTGCGCATGCGAGAGGGCGAAACGGTGACGCTCTCCGTCACCAACCGCCTTCCGTTCACGAGTTCCATCCACTGGCACGGGCTGCGCATCCCGTCAGACATGGATGGCGTGCCCGGCTTCAGCTTCAACGGCATCAAGACGGGGGAGACGTTCGTTTACCGCTACGCGCTGAAGCAGAGCGGCACCTACTGGTATCACGCGCATGGTCCGGAGGAGCAGACCGGCGTTTACGGGTCGATGGTCATCGAACCCAGGGGCGGTTTCGCCACCCGCTTCGATCGCGACTACGTGATCGTGCTGTCGGACTGGAGTGATGAGAGTCCGCTCAAGATCATCGGCAACCTCAAGTTCCAGGCCGATCATTACAACTACAATCGCCGCACCTTGGGCACCTTCATCGAGGATGCCAGGAGGGATGGCCTCGGGCCCACGATCCAGGATCGCCTGATGTGGGGCAACATGCGCATGAGCCCCACCGACATCCTCGACGTGTCGGGCGCAACCTACACCTACCTGATGAACGGCCAACCACCCGCGGCCAACTGGACGGCGCTCTTCCGTCCCGGCGAGCGGGTGCGCCTTCGCTTCATCGATGCCGGCACCATGAGCATCTTCGACGTGCGCATCCCCGGCCTGAAGATGGTGGTGGTCCAGACCGACGGCAACGACATCGTGCCGGTCACGGTCGATGAGTTCCGCATCGGCCCGGGCGAGACCTACGACGTCATCGTCGAGCCGCGCGAGCCGCAGGCCTACACGATCTTTGCCCAGGCCCAGGACCGCACTGGCTACGCCCGTGGTACCCTGGCGCCACGGCCCGGCATGATCGCGGCAGTGCCGCCGATGGATCCGCGCCCGATGCGCACCATGGCGGACATGGGCATGGACCATGGGGCGGGTGGCCATGGCGGCCATGGCGGCGCGGCGCCTGCCGGCAAACCTCCGGATGCATCGAGCGACCCTCACGCCGGCCACACCATGCCGGGCATGAGCAACGGCGGCGCTTCCGCCGCGGCGCAGGATCATGGCGCGCACGGCGCTTCCCCGGCCGCGGGCCTGACGTCGACGCTTCCCATGTCCGGCCAGCATGCGGCGCCTCAACTCCAGGGCCGCGTCGGGGTCGACAACGTCGCCATGGTGACGAAATCGCGTCTCTCCGAACCCGGCGACGGCCTCGACAGCAACGGCCGACGGGTTCTGCTGCTCTCGGATCTTCGCAACGCCAAGCGCGGCAACGACCTGCGTCCGCCCACGCGAGAGATCGTCCTGCACCTAACGGGCAACATGGAACGCTTCATGTGGAGCTTGGACGGCACGAAGTTCTCCGATGCCGCGCCGATCATGCTGAAGCTCGGGGAGCGGGTGCGCTTCACCCTGATCAACGACACGATGATGGATCACCCCATGCACCTGCACGGCGTATGGAGCGAACTGGAGAATGGGCAGGGAGACTACCTGCCCTACAAGCACACTATTCTCGTCAAGCCGGCGGAGAAGCTGAGCTTCTTGGTGAGCGCTGACGAGCCCGGCCGCTGGGCCTTTCACTGTCATCTGCTCTACCACATGGAACTCGGCATGATGCGGGAGGTGCGCATATCATGAGCAAGCTTGCCGCATTGCTGTGCGCGGTGACCGTACTGGCCACTCTGCCGGGCAGCGCCGAAGCCCAGCAGGGCCAGCCCGCGCCGGAACCCGGGCCACACGACAGGCCGCACATGCTGGACCAGGCGATCTTCGCCCATCTGCTGTTCGACCAGCTGGAAGGACGGTTTGGCTTCGCCGAGGGCAACAGCTTCCGCTGGGAGGCGGAGGGCTGGATCGGCACCGACGAGAACCGGGCCTGGCTGCTGAGCGAAGGCCGCGTGGCCGACAACCAGCTGGACGACGGCATTCAGCAGCTGTTCTATGGCCGGGCCGTCACGACCTACTTCAACGCCCTGATCGGCACGCGCTGGGACCTCGATTCCCTGCCGACGCGCGGCTGGGGCGCGATCGGCTTCCTGGGGCTGGCGCCGCAGTGGTTCAAGGTCTCCGCCTTCGGCTATGTCAGCGGCGACGGGCATTTCGCGGCCCGGCTGGAAGCCAGCTACGACATCCTGATCACGCAGCGCCTGATCCTGCAGCCGCAGGTCGAGCTCAACTTCTACACAAAGGACGACCCGGCGCGTCACGTCGGCGCCGGGCTCTCAGAGCTCGATGCGGGCCTGCGCCTGCGCTACGAGGTTACGCGCCAGTTCGCGCCGTATGTCGGCATCACCTATCTCGGCCAGTACGGCGCGACGGCGAACTACGTGAGCGAAGCCGGCGGTTCGACGCAACAGCTGCGCTTCACGGCTGGCGTTCGGACATGGTTCTAGACGAGTCCAGGGGGGTTGTCGGCTCGATTGCCGTCATGGCAGTGACCGACCCTCATGTTGATTTCGCGACGACACGGTCCCCGACCATCGACCTCGGTATGTTCTACCCACGCTGGTGACTCATTTCTGGCTCATAGCCTCGATCGTGGGCGGCCTTGTCATCGGCAAATTTCGGCCCCACCCAGCCGAAAGACGTCGCTCGCGGCAACTGGATCCAGACCGATCCCCAGAAAGGCTGGTTCACGATCCTACGCCTCTACAGCCCGCTACCGTCGTTTTTCGACAAGAGTTGGCGTCCGAGCGAGATCGACCCAGTCGAGTGAACTGACAGCGGCTGATGGCGCGGCACCTCGAGTTCGATCCTGACATTCGCCGGCGAGTCCCCGCAACCACTTCTCATAACTCGCTCACCGTCCCGATCCAGCCATCGGGGCGGTGTTTGCGTTGGGTCGTTGAAAAGTGGTGGGCCGTGGCGCGATGCGCCGCGCGACCCTTCGCAAAGGGGCTGTTCTACGCCGTATCGGGCGGACGAAAGGCGGCCCGAACTCCGAGCTCCACGCCGTCTGCGCCGAGCCCGGACGCCCCCGCGTCCTGTTGCTCGACCAGATTCTGTCTTGCATATCACGACTGAACGGTCTATATATACGTAATGACACCGCAATCGCCGCTTCCGGCGCCGCGTGGCCGCCCTCGGGAATTCGATACGGATGTCGCTGTCGAGCGCGCCATGGACGTCTTCTGGACGTGCGGTTATCACGGCACTTCGCTTCCAGACCTGCTTCAAGCGACGAGGCTCTCGCGCGGCAGCCTCTACGCCGCGTTTGGCGACAAGCACGGGCTGTTTTTACGCGCCCTCGACCGGTATATCGATGAGGCGCTGGCGCGTCTCGATACCGAACTCGATCCGCGCGAAAATGCGCTGGCGGGTCTGCGGGCTTGCGTAGCGGGTTACATCGAGCGCACGAGCGGCATCAACGGCAAGCGCGGATGCCTGGTCGTGGCGACTGCGATGGAGTTGGTCGCCCATGACCCAGAGGTCGAGCGACGTATCCGGCGGTTTTTCAAGGCGATGGAGACACGGCTCACCGCGGCTTTGATGCGTGCGCAGACAGCGGGGGAACTGGCCGCCGGTGTTGAGCCCGCGAACGCCGCCCGCCTGCTGCTCTGCCTGCTGGAAGGATTGCGTGTCGTCGGCAAGACAGGTCCAAATCGCGCTGCGTCACAAGCCGCCGCCGATACGCTGCTCGACCGTTTGGTGAAATAGATTATCGCATGATCATGTCATTGTTCATGCGCGCCGTGGCAAAGGCCAGCTATTTATGGACTGATCAGTCTTTAAGGGAATTTCATGTCGCCGATCCAGATCGCTTGCGCGGTATTGGTGCCACTGCTGTGGGGTGTCCAATATGTTGTCATCAAAATGGGACTGGCGGTGTTCCCGCCGCTGTTCTTTGTCGGTCTGCGCTTTGCCGCTGTTTCGATAATTCTCATTCCATTCGTTGGATTTCCGACAAAGCGCGAACTCGGCCTCTTTATGCTCATCTCGGTCTTCATCGGCGGCTTGAATTTTGGTCTGGTCTTCGTTGGCCTCGCACATGGACTAGCCAGTGTCACCGGCGTTGCAAATCAGCTTTGGACGCCGTTCACGCTGCTCCTCGCGTGGCCGCTGCTTGGTGAGCGGCCATCAATGCGAGTGATCATGGGCGTCGTCATTGCCTTCTGCGGAGTGGTTCTGACGGTCGTCGACCCCGATGTCCCGGTGCCGGTCGTGCCAACGATTCTTGTCGTCGGGTCAGGGCTTGCGCTTGCAACCGGGACCGTGCTCACCAAGCGTTACGGTCCATTCGAGCCGATGAAGCTCATGGCCTGGATGTCGCTTTTTACCGTGCCACAAGTTCTCGGTGCGTCCGCCATGCTCGAACGGGGACAAATTGCTTCCCTCGCGGCCGCCAGTTTCGAATCCTGGTTGGCGTTCACCTACACGGTCTTCCTCGGCGGGATAGCTGGCTTCAGCCTGTGGTTCTGGTTGATCGCCAGGTGCGCCGTGTCGCGTGTGGCGCCGTTCGCCCTGCTGCAGACGGGCTTTGCTGTCGCTGCGGCGGTTATCCTTCTGCGCGAGCAACTGACCCCTGCCCTCGTCGCCGGCGCGGTCATCTGCGTTGCCGGCGTCCTCGTTACCCAGTGGCGCTCCATCGCGTCGCAAGGCGAACCGTCGGCAGCTCCCGCGCCGGCCGGTAAGGCTGGGAGCTGAGTGCATCTGCGGGCCTCCTTGACGGCTTTTCCGTGCTGCAAGGCACCAGGATCAACGTCAGGACAAAAGCCGAAGGTTCGCTTCGCCGTCTACTCCGGCAGGCCTGCCTTGCGCAGACCTTCCGCCAGCCGCTCGCGGTCCTTTGGCCGGCTGAGGTTGACGCGGTCGGCGAGATTGGAAAGGAGCAGACCCGGATCGAGCTGGCGCAGCAGCGACAGGTACTTGGTCCATCCGGGAGGCGGCCGAGCAGCGCGGCGCTGGCCACGGCGATGCGGATGGCGGGTGAGGCGAGAGGATTGCGCTGCAGCGCCTTCTCCGCCCAGGCATAGGCCTCCTCGTCGCGCCCGGCCACGAAGTGCGCCAGCGCCATGCCCGTATGCATGGAAAACATCAGCACGTCGACCGGGCTGTTGCGCATGGCGCGCTGCAGCTGGTGGATCGCGAGCTCCGGCTCGCCCAGCCAGGTCCGGACAAAGCCGCTCTGCACCAGGGTCGCCGATGCATTGGGGTTGAGCCTGAGCGATTCGTCGATCAGGACGGGCCCCCTGCTCGCACTCGCCGAACAGGCTCGCCATCGCAAAGCCGCTGGACGCCACGGCCAGGAAGTTGTCGCGGCCGATCTCCAGGACGCGGTCGCAGAACCGGCGCGCCTCGGCATTGTCGTGCGCGCGATCCGCCACCCAGCCCGCGGTCCGTCGCAGGCAGAAGCAGTTCAAGGCGAGGCCGTAGGGCGTGGCGTAATTGGGGTCAAGCTCGATGGCCCGGTAGCAGAGCTGCAGCGCCTTCTCGAGGCCGTCGCGGCTCCAGGTATGGAAGAAGCCTAGCGCCTGCATGTAGGCGAGATGCGAATCGACGGATTCGGTCGGGGTGCGGCGCGCCCGATTCATCTCCGCCTCGCGGACCTGCGGGACCAGCGCGCCGACGACGCTCTCGGCCACCCGATCCTGCAGGGCGAAGATGTCCTCGATCTCGCCTTCGAAGCGGTCGGACCAGATCTGCACCGCCGTCGTGGCATCGATCAGCTGGCCACCGATGCGCAGACGATTGCCCGCCCGCCGTACGCTGCCCTCGAGCACGTAACGCACGTTGAGCTCGCGGCCGACCTGCTTCACGTCGACGGCCCGCCCCTTGTAGGTGAAGGTCGAGTTGCGCGCGATGACGAACAGCAGGGTGCGATAGCGTGACAGGCCGTTGATGATGTCGTCGACGACGCCGTCCGCGAAGTAGTCCTGGTCGGGCTCCGACGTGAGGTTCTGGAACGGCATGACGGCGATCGACGGAAGCTCGCTCGCGGGCATTGGCGGCGCCGCGACGACAGTGCCAGCGACCGCTGCAGCCCGCCGGGGCGCAGTGCCAGCCGCCGCGGGCGCCAACTGCACGCGGTAGACGCGCACCGGACGGGCGATGTTCTTCAGCTGATGCTGGCCATCGTCGACGAAGGCTACGTCCAAGCGGCCCTCGGCATCCTCCTGCACGCGCGCGGAGACGCTGATACCGCCCGGCTCGGCCAGCGCCTCCAGGCGCGCCGCGACGTTGACGCCATCGCCGAAGATGTCGTCCTGCTCGGCCACGATGTCGCCGACATGGATGCCGATGCGGAACTCGATGCGGCGGTCCGGCGCGATCTCCCCATTGCGCCGCGCCATCTCGCGCTGCACGTCGACGGCGCAACGCACGGCATCGACGACGCTGGGGAACTCGACCAGCAGCCCATCCCCCGTGGTCTTGACCAAGCGCCCGCGGTGATGGGCAATCCTGGGCTCGAACAGCGCGGTGCGATGGGCCTTGAGCGCACTGACCGTGCCTTCCTCGTCGAGACCGATCAGGCGGCTGTAGCCCGCCACGTCAGCCGCCAGTACGGCGGAGAGCCTGCGGTCCAGACGAGTTTGCGACATTGACGATCCGCTACCAGAGAGCACCGCACACGGACACTGTACAACTATTCATAGATACCAATGCCTCAGCAAGCCCGAAACAGGCCGCGCCGCAGAAGATCGTCGAAATGCTGGGTGATTCAAGCAGCGTGGGCGATGCTTCAGTCAGGTAGCCGCCCTAATCGGCCAGCATTGCCTCGGCAAGGCTCGCGAAGCCGAGCCGTTGGGCTGCGCGCCCGCGCTCAGTGAGTTCGGCGCGCCCTTCCGGCTTAAGCCGACCTTCAGCCGAATCGGCCAGCAGGACGCCGCGGCGTACGATCAGATCGGTCAGCGGAGTCGGTTCGCGCTCAGCATACATGCCGAGTGCCAAAGCGTGCCGACGCGCCGCCTCGGGTCGGCCGGCAGCGAGCTCGGCTTCGATGGCATGGCGACGAAAGAAGAAGTGATTGTGCCCGAGCGTCGGGCCGGCCAGCAGTGCCTCCCCCTCCCGAAGCAGCGCGTCGCGTTCGTCCGCATCGTCGATCAGTTTTGCGGCCATGCCGAAGGTCGCCGGCCCCATGTACGACAGGGCGTGCTCGCGGGTGAGCGCCACGGCTTCACGCGCCATTTCGGCGGCGACGGACCGGCGGCCGGCCTGCGCGTGCAGGTCGGCGCCGAAAATGACGTTCTCGCCCTCGAACCGCCAGGCGCCGAGCTCCGCGACGATCTCCCTGGCAGTGCCGACATGCTGCAGACCGTCTTCGGGCCGGCTCGATTCCATGGCGGCGAGCATGAGGGCATGCAGCGCAATCAGCTCGGCGCGACGATTGCGGGCCTGCCGCGCCAGCTGGCGCGCCATCTCGGCCATTTCGCGTACTGCGTCGAGGCGCATCATGAAGCACTCGGCGATCGCGGCCATCGGCCGGTTGGCGATCTCGACCGTGGCGGCGCCGGCACTGCGCGACGCGTCGATGCAGCGTTCCAGGGCCTGCAGGGCAGAGCGCATGTGGCCCTGCGCGTACAGGCCGTCAGCCAGGCCGCCCAAGGCCCGGGCCACCAGTTCGGGCGACTGCGCCCGCTCGGCCAGGGTCAGGGCCGCGCGATGCTCGCGCATGCAGTCCTCGACGCGGCCCATGGGAAACAGGAGATTGCCGCGCAGATAGTGGCATCGTGACGCCAGCGCCGGCAGGTCCACCGCCTCGGCCTTGGCCTGCGCCCGATCCAAAGCGGCGCCGGCCCCGGCCAGGTCGTCGACGATGCGCAGCGATTCGGCGATGCCCAGCTCCGCCTCGCAGCGGCCTACATCGTCGAATGCCCTGCCGAGCGCGGCGTCGAAGTGAGCCCGGGCCTGGCGCGCCGCGCCGAGCTCCAGGCGCAGGCGACCGGCCAGCAGTGCGAGCGCTACGGCGTCGGCGTCCTCGCGCGCCACCGCCAGCCCGCGCTCGGCATTCTCCACTGCCGCGGCAAGCCGGCTCGCGGTGCGCAGGCTTTCGGCAGCCATCCGATAGGCCGGCGCCGCAGCCGGATCACCGGCGCGATCGAGATGCTGCGCCCGCAGCTCAGGCTCGCTTTCGCCCAGCCAGTCGGCGGCGCGCCGGTGATATCGCTGCGCCGTCTCCCGCAGCAACGACGCATAAGTCGCCTCCTGGATGAGCGCATGGGCAAACATCAGCATGTCGCCGTCGCGCACCAGCAAGCCGCCATCGATCAGGGGCCGTGGATCGTAGGCACCCTCCCCTGCCATCGCCTGAAGGGCGGCCACCGAAAAGCGCTGACCGAGCACCGAAGCCGCCTGCAAGGCCGTGCGGTCGGGCCGTGTCAGCCTGTCCAACCGCGCCTGCACAATGCCGCGGATCGACCCGGGGAGCGGAGCTGCCTCCGATTCCGCGGCACTAAGGGCAAGCTGCTCGAGGAAGAGCGGATTGCCGCCCGACCGCGCCACGAAGCGGTCCACCACGGCCTCGTCGACGGCGCTCGCCGCGGCCTGCGCCAGCCGCTGCATGGCGTCGCGACGCAAGGGTCCAAGCTCCACCACGACGACCGATGCGCCGCCCAGGTCGCGACGAAAGGCGGAGTCGACGGGATCGCCCTCCGGCCGCGCTGTCGTCAGCAGGACCAGCGGCCGCGCCAGCGTCAGCCGCGCCGCTGCGCGCACGAAGGCTCGCAGCGTGTCGCCGGCCCAATGGAGGTCCTCGACGCCGATGGCGAGCGGCGTGGTCTCGGCAACGACGGCGGCAAGTTCGGCGACCGCTTCGGCGCGCAGCGCCGCCCGCTTCGCATCCTGCATCGCGGCATATGGCGTCGCGAGCTCCTCGGGCATGGCGCGCGCCAGCACGTCATGCAGCGCCGCGCGCAGACCGCCGTCGATCGTGCGATCGTCGATCCAGTCGGGCCTCGCCGCCACGAGCGCCTCGGCCATGACGCGCAACGGCGTCTGCCGGCGTCCGGCGCCGAAGTCGAGCACGCGCACCAGGAAGGTGACGAAGCCGCGACCGACGGCTTCCATCAGGCCCTCGGCC
>JAEZHS010000458.1 GCA_023436825.1 Pseudomonadota bacterium
GTCGGGATCGCGGATCTGGTCGGCGAAGGCCACCGCGTCCTTGGGCGGCGCGAAGCGGGCGACACCGGCTTCCCGGAAGGCCTCGAAGTCGTCGACGGCGTCCTTCGTCAGGTCGCGCAGCCACTGCTCCTCGGTCTTGTCGTCGTAGTCGTTGATGCCCAGCCGCTGCGCCAGCTCGGCGAAGATCGCGCGGTCGTCGCGGCACTCGTACATCGGCGCGATGGCCTGCTTCATGTAGATCGCGTAGTGGCCGGCGCCGGCCCACGGCGTGTGGACGTCGTTGCGCTCCCAGAAGGTCGTGGCCGGCAGCACGATGTCGGCGTGCCGGGCGGTCGGCGTCAGGAAATTGTCCTGCGCCACGATCAGCTCCACGCCGTCGAGGGAGCGCGCCATCTTGTTGGCGTTGGGGCACTGGTTGAAGAGATTGCCGCCCGCCGAATAGAGCATCTTGATGTCGGCGGGGTAGCCGCCCGCCTTGCCCCTGGCGAGCAGGTCGGCGAGCAGCGGCGTCGCCACCTTGGCGTCGATCGGGTTGCTGCCGGTCGGCAGGCACTTGACGCCGGCGCGGCCGGTGGCGCCGTTGCTGACGCCGGAATTGCCGCCCGCGATGCCGATGTTGCCGGTGATCGCCGCCAGCGCATAGGCGGCGCGGTGGAACTGCTCGCCGTAGGCCGTGCGGCCCGGGGCGTAGCCGCAGTGCAGCGCCGCGGGCTTGGTCGTGGCGAACTCGATCGCCAGCCGGCGGATCGTCTCGGCCGGGATGCCGCAACGTGCCTCCGCCCATTCGGGAGTCTTCGGGATGCCGTCGCTCTCGCCCAGCAGGTAGGCCTTGTATGAGGCGCCCGCCGGCGCGCCCTCGGGCAGGTGCGCATCGTCGAAGCCCAGCACATGGCGGTCGCAGTATTGCTGGTCGTGCAGGCCCTCGGTGACGATCACCCAGGCCATCGAGATGAGCGCGGCGGCGTCGGTCGAGGGCTTGATGAAGATGTGCTCGTCGGCCAGCGCCTGGCTGGTGCGGGTGCGCCGCGGATCGACGGCGACGATGCGCACGCCCCTCCTCTTGGCCTCCTTCAGGTACTGGTAGGTGCCGGTGCCGAAGGTGCCGTCGGCGGGGCTCCAGCCCCACATGACGATGAGCTTCGAGTTCACGTAGTCGGTGGGCTCGCGGCCCGAGCTCTTGTAGTCGGCCTTGGCGCCGAAGGTCATGCGCACAGCGAAGACCTCGGCCTCGGCCGACATGTTGGACCAGAGCTCGGTGCAGCCGCCGAACTTGTAGAAGAAGCGCTTGGCCAGCGCGCTGGTGCTGTGCAGCGCCGAGGTGCTGCCGGTGCGCGACAGGTCGACAAAAGCGGCGTTGCCGTAGGTGTCGCGGATGCGCCGCATTTCCCTGGCGACATGGCCGAGCGCCTCGTCCCACGAGATGCGCTCGAATTGGCCCTTTTCGTACCAGGTGCCGCGCGGGCCCGTACGGCGCATCGGGTATTTCAGGCGCTCCTTGTGATAGACGCGCTCGATCTGGCCGACGCCCCGGGCGCAGGCATGCAGCGGCGGCAGCTCGGGCCGCCAGCGCGCCGGATCGGTCGAGATCCGGACGATGCGGTCATCGACGACATGCGCGTTGACCACGCAGCGGCCGCCGCAATTGTGGCCGCAGGTGCTGGTGACGACCGTCTCGCCTTTGCGACCGGCGGGGCGCGGGTTCTGGTAGATCGTGTCGGGCATGGCGGGAGTGTACCACCTGCGAGCGGCCGACGCTGCGGCATGGACCGAACCATCCATCCGCGCGGCGAAAGAGATGGCTCGACATGTCCATCCGAGCGGCATGGCTCGCTGCCGCTGCAATTGAAACAATAGGCGTATCCTCAACCGGCCGGCGGCTCCCCTAGAGTGCCGGCATGAAGTCTCGCGTCATCATCGCGCTGATGGCCGCGGTCCTGGTCCTGCCGGTCCGGGCCGAGACCCACGACGAGTTGAAGGCCCGGTGCCATGGCGAGGCGACCGACGACCAGCGGATCGCGGCGTGCGATGGCCTGATCGCCGCGAACCGCGACGGGCCGGAGGAACTGGCGATCGCGTACTACAAGCGCGGCAACGGCCACGGCAACAAGGGCGAGACCGAGCGCGCGATCGCGGACTACACCCGGGCGCTCAGGCTCGCGCCGGACCATGGCGCCGCCCTCAACAATCGGGCGCTCGCCTACGAGCGGCTGCAGCAACACGATCGCGCCCTCGCCGATTATGATCTGGCCATCCATTTCTGGCCCGGGTTCGCGCTCGCCCTGGTCAATCGCGGCAACCTCCATGCCGAACGCGGACGATACGAACTCGCCTTCAAGGATTATGACCGCGCGATCGCCCTCGAGCCGGGTTACGCCCAAGCCTATTACGCCCGCGGCGACCTCCACCACACGCTGCGCCAGTTCGAGCGCGCCATCCAGGACCTGAACCAGGCCATCCGCCTGGAACCCGAGCTTGCCCGGGCCTGGGACAGGCGCGGCGTGGCCTACAAGAACAAGGGCGACTACGACCGCGCTATCGCGGACTACGATCAGGCAATTCGCCTGCGGCCGGACGAGGCCGACTTCCACTACAACCGCGGCAACGCGCGATACTTCAAGAACCAGTTCGACCTGGCGATCGCCGACTTCAACAAATCGATCCAGCTCGAGCCCAATGCCATGGCGCTCATCCAGCGCGGACGCTGTCACTACGCCGTGACGCGGTTCCGTGAGGCCATCGCCGACTACGACGAGGCGCTGCGTCTCCAGCCGGGCCATGACCTGGCCTACTTCAACCGTGCCACGGCCTTCGTCAGGCTGCGCGAGTACGATGCGGCCATCGCCGACTATGACGCGGCGCTGCGGATCTCGCCGAAGTCGGCCATCTCGCTGTTCGGCCGCGGCGTTGCCAAGCGCGGCCGCGGCGACATTGCCGGCGGCAATGCCGACATCGCGGCGGCAAAGGCGCTCGAGGCCAACATCGCCGGCCAGATGGCCGAGCTGAAGATCAAGCCCTGACGGCAGCTTCAAGGTGGTGACGGCGCACAAGTAGAGCGGGATGCGCGCGGCGACAGCATGCCCAACCCGATCCAGGACCAGATCGGCTTCTGCAAGAAGTCGCGTTGCCGCTGGAGGACGAGCCGCCGAGGGCCCTTCCTTTGCGGCTTACTTCGCCGTGACGACCACGCGCAGGCGATGCCCGTGGCCCGCCGGCTCGGCAGCCGCCAGCGCCTCGACCTGGGTCGTCACGCAGCGCACCGCGTCACCCAGCGTGACCAGGCTGGTCGCCTCCCGGTTGGGGATCTCGACGCCGAACCGTTCCTCGCAGGACATCACGATCTCGACCACGTCGAGGCTGTCGGCGCCCAGGTCCTCGAACCGGGTGTCGTCGGCCAGCTGCGATCCGTCGATGCCGAGGTGAAAAGCGAGGATGTCTCTGACTTGTGAACCAATGTCACTCACCGCACGCTCCCAACAGCAAGACCCCCACGAGCCCTGCCCCGTCCCTATACGCCTCGCGGCCGCATCACGGCTGTGATCGTCGGCGACGCGCCGCAGATTGCGGTGACCTGTTGCGCCCGGGTCACAGATTCGATGACGCCACGCAACTGCCG
>JAEZHS010000551.1 GCA_023436825.1 Pseudomonadota bacterium
GCTTCCGCCTGCAGGCGCTGCTGCTCGGCGATCAGGCGTTCCCGATCGGCGACCGGAATCTGGTAGTAGTCGGGATGGATTTCCGAGAAGGCCAGGAAGCCGTGGCGGTTGCCGCCATACTCCACGAACGCCGCCTGCAGCGACGGTTCTATGCGGATGACCTTGGCGAGATAGATGTTGCCCTTGAGGGGCTTGCGGGTCGCCGTTTCGAAATCGAATTCTTCCAGTCGTGTTCCATCGACGACGACCACCCGCGTTTCCTCGGGGTGGCTCGCATCGATGAGCATGCGCCGTGCCATGGGCTCGCTCCGAGGCGGACGTGTCCTGCCGGCGCGAGCGACCGGCGGCCGAGCCGCCTCTCTGGGGCGAGGGGGACGGTGCGCCATCGACCCGCCGAACGACCAACTCCTGGCCAAGACGGGGAAGCATCGCGCCGCCGGACCGCAACAGGGTCCTGCCGACCTCGGGTTTCCTATAGCCACCGCCTGCCTGACAGCCCCTCCGCAGGCCCGCCGCTCCCATCACATGTGGGGCGCCAGCCCGGCTTAGAAGACTGCCGTCGGAGCGCTCCATCCGTGGAGAGGGCGCTTCGAACGACGGCGACTGCTCGCAGGCGCAACATACGGGGTTCGTTTGGCGCCCACAATCAAAACGTTGGGGTAGATGAGTTCTGGGCGTTAAATAATTGAATTTTCTTGAAATTCTTTCTCTTCTTCTGTATTTGGTTGAGGATATCAAAACAATAATTGGCTCTCCTCTATTTAAGCTGGCTGTGTCCATGGCCGCTCTCCACCGCCGAAATGTCATTGCTGGATTGGCCGGCCTGACCGCCCTCGGCCTTGGTGCGCCCGCGGTGTGGGGCAACCAGCTCGCCAAGAAATCGATCGCCAAGCCGACACCGCCGCCTAGGCCCAAGCTGGTCTTTCTCGATCCCGGCCATGGCGGCAAGGATCCAGGCGCGCTCGGCGTCCGTGGCACCAAGGAGAAGGTCGTGGTCATGGCGATCGCCCGCGAATTGCAGCGCGAGCTGCAGGCCGGCGGCCGTTATCGCGTGATGCTGACACGGGCCTCCGACAGTTTCGTCGCCCTGCGCGAGCGCGTGGCGCGCGCCCAGGCGGCCAAGGCCGACCTCTTTCTTTCGTTGCATGCCGACGCCCATTCCGATTCCGACGTGCGCGGCGCCTCGGTCTACACGCTTTCGGAAGAGGCGAGCGACCGCGAGGCGGCGGCGTTGGCCGCGCGTGAAAACCGCGCCGACGCCGTGGTCTCCGGCATGAAGCTCGCCAACCAGTCCGACGACGTCGCCCGTACCCTGGTGGCCATGAGCCAGCGCGGCACGGTGAACGATTCGCGCCGGCTGGCCGAAACGATCGTACGCACCTTCGGCCGCAACGGCGTCCGTCTGCTGCCCCGCACCCATCGCCAGGCGGGCTTTGCCGTCCTGACCTCGCCCGATATTCCAGCCGCCTTGGTCGAACTCGGCTACCTGTCCAATCCACAGGACGAAAAGCTTTTGACGGTGCGGCAGCATCAGGCGGCCCTAGCGAGGGCGCTGCGGGCTTCGGTGGATGCCCACTTCGGTTCCGGAATTGCCACAAGAAAGGCGTAACTTTCTTTCAGGGTCACCGTTGCTGCCCCTAGCGTTGGCCGCGTACAAGAAATGAAAGTGTTGAACCTTTTCAAAATCCTGCTGGCCTTCGCGACGGCCGCCCTGATCGTTGGCACTGGTACCGTGGCCGGCCTGTTCTGGCACTTCAGCCACGGTTTGCCAGACCATAAGCAGCTCGCCGACTACCAGCCGGCGATCTCTTCGCGCCTCTATGCCTCCGATGGTCGTCTGCTGGCCGAGTACGCCCGCGAGAAGCGGGTATTCGTGCCGGTGGCCGCCATGCCCAAGCGCGTCCTTGAAGCCTTCGTCGCGGCTGAGGACCAGCGCTTCTTTTCGCATCCCGGCGTCGACTTCATCGGCGTGGCGCGCGCCGTCATCGCCAATGTCGCCAATCCCGGCAAGCGGCCGGAGGGCGCGTCCGGCCTGACCCAGCAGGTAGCCAAGAACTTCCTGCTCACCAACCAGGCGACATTGGCGCGCAAGATCCGCGAGGCCATCCTTGCCTTCCGCATCGAGGAGACCTACTCCAAGGACCGCATCCTCGAGCTCTATCTCAACGAGATCTATCTCGGCTCGGGCAACTACGGCGTGGCGCAGGCGGCCATCAACTACTTCGACCGCTCGCTCGACGAGCTGACGTTGTCGGAGATCGCCTATCTCGCGGGCCTGCCCAAGGCACCGAATCGCTACAATCTCGTGCGCAACGAGAAGGACGCCTACGCCCGCCGCGACTACGTGCTGGGCCGCATGCTCGACGACGGCTACATCACCCAGGCCGAGATGCAGCAGGCGAGGGCCGATAAGCTGCAGTACCGCCGCCGTGGCAATACCGAGGTCGTGCAGGCCGACTTCTTCGCGGAGGAGGTGCGCCGCAACCTGCTGGCGGCATACGGCGAGAAGGGTCTCTATGAAGGCGGCCTCACCGTATCGACCACGCTCGATCCCGCCATCCAGGCGGTCGCCGACAACGCCCTGCGCGATGGCCTGATCACCTACGACCGCCGCCACGGCTGGCGCGGGCCCTACGCCAGGATCGCCGACATGAGCGTGTGGGAGGAGGAGTTCGCCCGCATCGCCCAGCGCCGGCCGTTGAGCGGCCCGCCGACGTGGCAACTTGCTGTCGTCAGCAAGGTCGAGCCGCAGGCCGTGCAGATCGTCGGCCTTCCGGACGGCGACGGCACGGTGCCGTTTTCGGAGATGACTTGGGCCGGACCGACCCTGGCCGAGCAGCGTGTCGGCGCGCCGCCACGCAGCCCGAAGGATGTCGTCAATGTCGGCGACGTGATCGTGGTCGAGAAGGTCGAGAAGCCAGCCGGTCAGAACGCCAAGCCCTATCCGCCGAGGACCTATGGGCTGCGTCAGATCCCCAACGTCGAAGGCGGCGTGGTGGTGATGGACACGCAGACCGGCCGCGTGCTCGCCATGTCGGGCGGCTGGTCCTACGCCCGCAGCCAGTTCAACCGCGCCGTCCAGGCGGCGCGCCAGCCCGGCTCGTCGTTCAAGCCGTTCGTCTATCTCGCCGCGATGGACAACGGCTTTACCCCGGCCTCGATCGTGCTCGACGCGCCGTTCTCCTACGATCCGGGCTACGGCCAGCCGGTCTGGACGCCCAAGAACTACGGCAACGACTATCTCGGGCCCACCACGGTGCGCCGCGGCCTCGAACTGTCGCGCAACCTCATGACCGTGCGCATGGCCCAGCAGGTCGGCATGAAGAAGGTGGTCGAGGTCGCCAAGGAATTCGGCGTCGTCGACCAGATGGGCGCCTACCTGCCGATGGCGCTGGGTGCCGGTGAGACCACGTTGCTGCGCATGACCATGGCCTACGCCATGCTGGCCAACGGCGCGCTCGAGATCACGCCCTCGCTGGTCGACCGTGTGCAGGACCGCAACGGCAAGACCGTCTACCGCCACGAACCGCGCGCCTGCCGCGGCTGCGGCGAGCAGGCGGGGGGCGGCAAGCCTGTCGCCCCCGAGATCGTCGATGCGCGCAAGCCGTTTCACGATCCTGCGTCGGTCTATCAGGTCGTGCACATGATGCTGGGCGTGACCACGCGTGGCACCGCCGGCCGCTTGGCGGCGCTCGGCCGGCCGATCGCCGGCAAGACCGGCACGACCAACGACGCACGCGACAACTGGTTCCTGGGCTCGACGCCCGACATCACGGTCGGCATCTACATCGGCTTCGACGAGCCCAAGACGCTCGGCCACGGCAACCTGGAGACCGGCGGCGGCAATGCGGCGCCGATCTACGAGGCGATCGCCAAGCAGATCTTCAAGGACAAGCCGCCGACGCCGTTCCGCATCCCGCCCGGCCTGCGCATGGTGAAGTTCACCTACGAGAGCGGCACGATCGACGAGGTCTTCAAGCCCGGCACCGAGCCCGGCAGCGAGGGCTTCAATCAGACGCTGCTTGACGGGTCGGGGCCCTGGTCCGGTATAGACCCCGGCGGCCCGCAGCAGGCGGGCGGCGGCCGGCGCCCGGGTCTCTCGGGCACGGGCGAAACGTACTAAAAGCCGTCATCCCGACCGAGGAGCGCAGCGACGAGTGGAGGGACCTCCTCATCGTAGTGCGCATCGCCAGGAAGAGGCCCGTCGGCTTCGCTCGGGGTGACGGATGACGGGTGGATGAGGAGTCTTTTTGGATGCGTGCCGAAGCCCAAGCCATGGTCAACGAGATCGAGGAGTCGCTGGCGCTCCTGAGGAGGCGTCTTTGACTACGACAAGGCTGTCGTACGTCTGGATGAGCTGAACGCACGCGCCGAGGATCCGGCGCTGTGGAACGACCAGAAGCAGGCCCAGGCGGTGATGAAGGAGCGCACCAAGCTCGAAGCCGCCATTGCCACCATCAAGCGCCTGCGCGCCGCCGTCGACGACAATGTCGGCCTGATCGAGATGGCCGAGGCCGAGAAGGACGAGGCCATGATCGCAGATGCCGAGGCCGCCCTCGGCGCGGCACGCGCTGAAGCGGCGCAAGCGCGTCTCGAGACGCTGCTGTCGGGCGAGGCCGATTCCAACAACGCCTATGTCGAGTTGAATGCCGGCGCCGGCGGCACCGAGGCGCAGGACTGGGCCGAGATGCTGGCGCGCATGTACACGCGCTGGGCCGAGCGCCGCGGCTTCAAGGTGAGCTGGCTGGAGGAGAGCGCGGGCGAAGAGGCCGGCATCAAGTCGTGCGCCTTCAAGGTCGAAGGCCCCAACGCGTATGGCTGGCTCAAGACCGAATCGGGCGTGCACCGGCTGGTGCGCATCTCGCCGTTCGACGGCAATGCGCGGCGCCAGACCTCGTTCGCCTCGGTCTGGGTCTATCCCGAGGTCGACGACAACATCGAGATCGAGATCCTCGACAAGGACCTGCGCGTCGACACCTATCGCGCGTCGGGCGCGGGCGGCCAGCACGTCAACAAGACGGACTCGGCGGTGCGCATCACTCACATCCCGACCGGCATCGCCGTCGCCGTCCAGCAGGAACGCAGCCAGCATCAGAACCGCGCCAAGGCGATGCAGATGCTGAAGGCGCGCCTCTACGAGGTCGAGCTGCAGAAGCGCGAGGCCGAGCGGCTGGAGGCGGAAGCCAACAAGACCGACATCGGCTGGGGCCATCAGATCCGTTCCTACGTGCTGCAGCCCTATCAGATGGTGAAGGACCTGCGCACCAACGTCGAACGCTCCGACCCGCAGAAGGTGCTCGACGGCGACCTCGACGAGTTCATGGCCGCCTCTCTCGCCGCGCGTGTCGGCGAGGGCGACGACAAGGAAGCGGCTTAGAGAAGTCCGCCAGGGCAAGCAGCTGAATGCCCAGCTGCTTGCGACCGGCATCA
This sequence comes from Pseudomonadota bacterium, assembly GCA_023436825.1. Next base: position 5,431 of record JAEZHS010000551.1, read on the forward strand.
CTGCCGCGCTGTCGGCGGCAGGATGACGCCGTGTCATGGAGGTTTTGACGGTTGATCGAGCTCGATCCGATCCAGTGACAGCATTGCCTGCACGTCGGTCGAGTAGACCAAGCAGTGGTATGATGGCGGCAGTGGTCCCCAGATATGGCCTCTCCTGGAGCACCAAAATTCGCAACAAAAGAACCCGGCATCGCCGGCGGATCACTGCGACGCAGACATCAACTAACTATAGTTATTGACACGCACGGTGGTTTTCGTTATGGTGCGCACGTCTGCCGCTCTATGCATCGTTCATCCGACCGTAGGCCAGACCGCTCCGCCCTGGAGCCGGTCATCCCGTCCGGCTGCGTCCCGCCGGACGGGATGGGCTCCAGGGCCTACGCGTGCATGCACCGCTCCGGCGAAGTCGGGAGGCGGCTGCGCACCGGCCCAAGCGGCACTCTCAGCCATCATATGATCAGACGGGCACTCGCGAGCGGCTGGTGCCGCCGACGCTCAGCCGGAGCCGAGCTCGGTGTGCGGCGAGAGCACGGCGCGGCGCATCAGTGACCAGGCGCGTCCCGAAAGATAGCCGGCAAACAACGCGCTGGCCGCCGCCATGTAGGCGTGACGCGGAATGGTGCCCGGGGTGAACAGGCCCGAGAGTCCGTCCGCCGCGGCGATTGCAAGGATGCACAAGGCCGCGATCACGGTGTCGTAGGTTACGGGCGTGCGCACTGTGCCCCATACCTGGTCCGTCTCGACAGCGATCTGGCGACCGCGCAGCAATCCGCCAATGGCGCCGGCGAGGGCCGTCGCCGTCCAGGTCGCGTCATGCTCGAAGGTCACGACGGTGCCGGCCAGGATCAGCAGCGACACGCCGCTGCCCAGCAGCGGCGGCAGCCCGAGCCGCCACAGCTTGCGCGGCGCTGGCTGCGCGTCGGACACTGTGCTCTTGACGCAGGCAGCGGCCATGACGATGCCGGCGATGTCGACGAGGTTGATCGGGTATTGCATCGGGCTGACGGTCGGCCTTGCGCTCTACTCAAGACTTGCGGGGATCGTCAGCCGGCAACATTCACGACGCATGCCGATCTCGATCTGCTCCGACTCTGTAGACGCAAGGGCTTACGAAAGACTTACGGCACGATGATTCGCATTCGCAATGCCTTGGGTCATCGCTTTTGCGTGACGAGCTGCTCGGCCTTGCGCAGCCCGTCAAGGCACTCCGCCTCCATCCCGCGCTGGGCCTGCGCACGTGCCGCGACCAGCAAGGCCTGCAGCGTCGACATGTCCGCCGGATCGAGCCGCTGGGCCCTCGAAGTCTTGTCGCTCGGCTGAGGCCGCGTGACATCCGGCATCGTCGGCATGCCGGAATGGGCGCGCGGTGGGGTGATCACCGAGCGGTCCGACGTGGCGGGCGGCTCGACGACGCCGCCCGACTGGGCCAGGTCGTCGGGGCTCACGGGTTTCTTCATCTCGCCCGGCGGGATAGTCGGCGGCTCGGTCGACGTGCCGTAAGCCGCCGCCATCTGCTCCACGCGATCGAGGCAGTTGTCGCCGAAAGCCTGGTCAGGCAGCAGCATGAGGCTGGCTACCGCGGCCACTGTCGACAGGGCCTTGAATGAGTACATCGCTCTCCTCGCGACGATTTTCCGAGAATCAAACGACCCGGCCCGCGCCGGGGTTGCCCCGTCACACCAGCGCGTTGCGCTCGATGACCTTGCGGTAGAAGGAGGCGCTGAGCTTGGGCGTGCGCTTCAGCGTCTTGTAATCGACATAGTGCAGCCCAAAGCGGGTCTCATAGCCGTCGGCCCATTCGAAATTGTCCAGCAGGCTCCACAGGAAATAGCCGCGTACCGGCACGCCCTCGTTGATGGCGCGGTGCAACTGGTCGAGGTACTGGCGCAGGAACATGACGCGGTCCAAATCATCGATCTGGCCATCTTCGCCGGGTTCGTCGGCAGCCGACGTGCCGTTCTCGGTGATGTAGATCTCCTTCACGTTCCACAGTTTCTGAAGCATGCGCGGCGCCCAGTACAGCGCCTGGGGGGCGAATCCCAACCATGGTGATTTCATGTGCGGGTAGGAGGCGGGCAGCTTCATCTGCGCGTAGCCCGACCCCTCGGTGCGCTCGCGCACGAAGGCGCCCGGCCCATAGACGTTGATGCCGACGAAGTCGACCGGCGTCGAGATCGTCTTGAGGTCGGCATCGGTGAAGCGCGGCGCGTCGGCGGCGGCCTCCTTCAGGTAGGCGTCGGTGTAGCGGCCTTCCAGCATGACGGTGAGATAGGCCGCGTTCAGTTCACGCGTCGCATGCTCGGCGGCGCGGATGTTCTGCGGCGTCTCGACGTCGGGCAGGGCGATGGTGATGTTCTCGGCCGGGCCGATCTTGAGGCCGGCTCGGCCGTTGGCCCGCGCGGCCTGGACGCCAAGCCCGTGGGCGAGCACAGCGTGGTGGCGCACCTGGTTGAGCTGCGCCGCAGGCAATGTGAGCCCGGGAGCATGGATGCCCTCGCCATAGCCCAGGTCGACGAAGGCGTGCATCTCGTTCAGCGTGAAGAAGCGTCCGACCTTGTCGCCGAGCCCACGCACGACGTGCGCCGTGTAGTCGGCAAAAGCCTGGGCCGTGTCGCGCGACTGCCAGCCGCCGCGGTCTTGCAGCGCCTGCGGCAGGTCCCAGTGATAGAGCGTGGCGTAGGGTTCTATGCCGTTGGCCAGAAGCTCGTCGATCAGGCGCTGATAGAAGGCGAGTCCCTTGTGGTTGGGTGTGCCGCGACCTTCGGGGAAGAGGCGCGGCCAGGCGATCGAGAAACGGTATGTCTTCACGCCCAGCGCCTTCATCAGCGCCACGTCCTCCTTGTAGAGGTGATAGTGGTCGTCGGCGACGTCGCCGTTGGAGCGGTCGCGGATCCTGCCGGGCAGCCTGGCGAAGGTGTCCCAGATCGACGGGCCGCGTCCGTCGAGCTCGGTGGCTCCCTCGATCTGGTAGGCCGATGTCGCGGTTCCCCAGCGGAAGCCCTCGGGGAACTGGGGCTTCGGGAATGGATCGGCCGGCTCTTTCAGCAGTTTGGAACCGGTGAGGCCGAGCGCTCCGAGGGCGAGGGCCGACACGGCGAGGCCGCGTCGGGTGAAGCGGGAAGAAGTCATCGAGCTCGTAAAGGCGACAGCTGGTCGATGAATATCACGTCAGTAGCGCGCGATCACCTTTTCGGCGAAGTCCTTGAGGTTTTGTCGCGCCGTCTTCATGGCCGGCAGCAGGGAGATCTCGTTGAGGCCCATCGCCTCGCGCTCGCGCAGCATGGCGATGATCTCGTCGGGCGTGCCGACCAGCCCGCCGGTGGAGCGGATCAGGTCCTCGGTGATGAAGCGCCGCTCCTCCGGCGGCAGAAAGGCGCAATGGCCGAGATGGATCTGCTGATAGCGCTTGGCTGCCGGCAGCTCCATTTTCTCGGTGAAGGCGAGGTACTCCTCCCACAGCCCGCGGCAACGGCCGGCCACGGTGCTGGTGTCGCCGTCCATCTGGTAGAGTTCCCACCAGTAATGCAGCGTGGCGGCGGCCATCGGCCCGATCTCGTCGATGACGCGGTCCGAGGTCATGCTCTCGCCGGGCCGCAGCACGCAGGCATAGGAGAGGGCGGTGGTATGGAACGTGTCGGGGAGCGTGCGGCCGACCGCGCTCGCGCCCTCGCGCATCGTGTCGAGGCTCTTCTGCAGCCGCGCCCTGGTCTGGTTGTGCGAGCAGACGCGGCCGTCGCCGTAGGCGCCCGCCGTCTTCAGCGCCAGCGGGCCGTCGGCGGCGACGTAGATCGGCACCGGATGCTCGACGTCGATGAAGCCTTCGTCGGGATGCAGGAAGCGGATGTCGGTCTTGTCGCCATCGGGCGTGAGCGCATAATCGACTTCCTGCCCGTGCAGCAGGGCGCGCAGCACGCGCAGGTACTCACGGAATCCGCGCGCCTTCACCGGATCCTTGCCCATGACGCGCATGGCGGTGTGGCCGGTGCCGATGCCCAGGAAGGTTCGGCCGGGGGCCAGCTTGTTGATGGTGGCGATGGAATGGGCGGTGACCGGCGCCAGCCGGACGCCCGCTACCGAGACGCCGGTGCCGAGACGGATGCGCGAGGTGTGCTCTGCGGCCAGCGCCAGCGTGGCGTAGGCGTCGGAATAGAGCATCTGCGAATCCGCCGCCCAGGCCGCGTCATAGCCCATCGCCTCGAGGTCGACGAACAGCGTCCAGTCCGTAATGCGCGGAACGACGGTGACTCCGAACTTCATGATGTTTCCTCTTTTTCTTCCTGGGCGATGCTAGTCGCGTAACGGTCCCTGTCCCAGCGACACCAGCCGGGCCAGCAGGGTCGCGGGATAGAGCTGGCCTATGATGGCTTCGAGATTGCTGAGGCTGCGGGCCAGCGGATGGACCGGAACGATATCGCCGTAGCCAACGGTGGTGAGCGTGGTGAAGCTGAAATAGACGAGGTCGCTCGGCAGCGAGGTGCGGGCGGCGACGCTAAGGCCGTTGAAGGCCTTGGGTGTGATCGCGCCGACCATGGTGTAGAGCGCCACGAACACCAGGCCGATCGTGAGGTAGAGCAGGATGGCGCCGACAATGCGATGGTAGGTGATGCGCCCGGGCTCGAATACCGCGCGTGCCACCACCCACATGATGACCCACGCGATCAGCATCCAGGCCGTCGCTTGCAGACAGATATCGAGGACCTCGTGACCGCCGCGGGCGCGCAGGATCAGGGTGGCGGCGAGCAGGCCGACGACCAGCACGACGCCCGCAACCGGTACCAGGCTGCGGGACAGAACCAGCAGGGCGACCGACAGCAGGGCGACGAAGACTCCACCGATCGGCCTGAGGTAGTAGATATGGTCCCGCTCGAAGGGCGCCATGATGAACAGGTGGATGACGATCAGCACTGCCAGCGCCGTCAGGATGCGATCGCGCCAGCGTTCGTGCACGCGGTCCAGCAAGCCCGCGAATGGATTGGAAGTCATGGTCGCCCCCGCCTGATTTGCGTGCTCTTTCGGATCGCGCGCTTCCAACAGCGCTCAAGAGCGCGCAAGAGGCGCGCGGTCCGGAAGAATATGAATCACTGCGCCGCCTGGCGCACCATGTCGGCGCACTTCTCGCCGATCATGATCGAGGGCGCGTTGGTGTTGCCCGCGACGATGCTCGGCATGATCGAGGCATCGGCCACGCGCAGCCGCTCGATGCCGTACACGCGAAGCTGCGGGTCGACCACGTCGTCGACGGCGCGGCCCATGCGGCAGGTCCCGACGGGATGCAGGTTGGAGACGCCGTTGGCGCGGATATGGGCGCGCAGGCCGGGCTCGTCCTCGACGCCGGCGCCCGGCAGGATCTCCTCGACCACGAAGGGTTTCAGCGCCGCCTGCTTGCCGATGTCGCGACAGATTCGCAGCCCCTGGATCATGGCATTCCAGTCGTTGGCGCTCTTCAGGAAGTTGAAGCGGATCTCGGGCGCAGCCAATGGATCGGCCGACTTCAGCCGCACCGTGCCGCGGCCGTCGGGGCGCAAATGGACGGGCGACAGGCCGAAGGCGGAGAAGGGCTGCGCCACCACGCCGTGGCGGTTCCGCTCCTTGATCGCCCAGGCGAACATGTTGATCTGCAGGTCGGGCCGCTCCAGCCGCTTGTCGCTGCGCACCAGCGCGCCGACATAGAGCCCCATGCTGGCCAGCGGCCCGGTGCGCCCGAAGGCGTACTGCATGCCCGCCATGATCCGCCGCGGCAGGCTGTTCACGAGATCGTTCATGGTGACGGGCTGGGCGCACCTGTAGGCGACGTAGGTGTTGAAATGGTCGTGCAGGTTGCTGCCGACGCCCGGCATGTCCTTGATCACCGCGATGCCGTGCTTCCCGAGATGCTCGGCCGGACCCAAGCCCGACAGCATCAGGAGCTGCGGCGAGCCGTAGACGCCGCCCGAGACGATGATCTCGCGGTTGGCGCGTGCCGTCCTGAGGCCGTCGGGCGTGCGGTATTCGACGCCGACGGCGCGGCCGTTCTCGATCAGCACGCGGGTCGCGTGCGCCGAAGTGGCGATGGTGAGGTTCTTCCGCTTCTTCGCCTCACGTAGATAGGCGCGCGCGCTCGACCAGCGCCGCGCGCGGTTGATGGTGGTCTGGTAGTAGCCCACGCCTTCCTGGGTCCGGCCATTGAAGTCGGGATTGGCCGGGATGCCGGCCTGCTGGGCGGCCTCGTGCATGGCCTTGGCGAGCGTCGGCTGCCAGCGATGGTCGGAGACTTTCAGCGGCCCGCCGACGCCGTGGAACTCGTCGGCGCCGCGCTCCTGGTCCTCGGCGCGCTTGAAGTAGGGGAGGACCGAATCGTAATCCCAGCCCTCGCAGCCGCGCTGGCGCCATTCGTCGTAGTCGGCGGCGTTGCCGCGCATGTAGACCATGCCGTTGATCGAGCTGGTGCCGCCCAGGACCTTGCCGCGCGGCTGGTACATGATGCGGT
>JAEZHS010000552.1 GCA_023436825.1 Pseudomonadota bacterium
AACACTCTCAATCGACATCGATGCTCCCCGACGCTCACCGATGCCTTGAATCACAAGCCCAACCATCCCGGCAAATCGCCCAAAAGATGTGTGAATGCCCTAGCCCCCAAGGGGGAGAGGAGCTTGAGGAAAGAGGAGCGAGAGACAGACAGTGATGGCGTGTGCCCCGGGCAGTCACTTGTCCAACCACACGTCCTCGAACCTGAAGCCGTTGTAGACGCTGTTGACCTGGGCCACGTAGCCCTTGACGTAGGGCTGCATGCAGATCGCGGCGCGGTTCCACATGATGATCGGCCGGGCGCCGTCCTCGAGCAGCTTGCGGTCGATCTCCCACACGACCTTCTTGCGCTTCTCGATGTCGGTCTCGGCCGACTGCACGTCGAACAGCTTCTCGATGTCGGGATTGCAGTAGCCGGTGTAGTTGCGCTCTGACTTGCAGGAGAAGTTCTCGTAGTAGTTCTGGTCGGGATCGTCGACGCCGTTGCCGGTGGTGTTGAGGCCGACCGAGTAGTTCTTGCGCGTCACCCTCGGGAACCACTGCGAGGTCTCGATGATGTCGACGTCGGCGGCGATCCAGATCTCCTTGAGCTGGCTCGCCAGGATGACCGCGGGATCCTTGTAGAGCGAGATGCCGCGGGTGGCGATCTTGAGCGGCAGGCGCTTGTCGGGTCCGTAGCCCAGCTTCTTCATGATCTCGCGCGCGGCCTCGCGGTTCTTCTGCACGTCCGATCCGTAGCCCGGCGCGGATTCGTACATCTCGGGCGGCAGGCCCCACACGCCGTCGGTCACCGGCTGCATGGTGCCGCCGAGCTGGGCGTCGCCCTGGTTGATGATGTCGACGAACGACTTGCGATCGATCGCCAGCACCAGCGCGCGGCGCAGGTCGGCATTGTCGAACGGCGGCGCGTCGCGGTTCACGATCAGGTTGGTGCTGTTGTTCATCGACGTGACCTGGCAGGCCACGTTGGGCATCTGGACCTTGAGATCCTTGAGGATCGGCATCGTCACTTCCCATGGGAAGGTGATGTCGAACTTGCCGGACGCGAAGCTCAGCATCGCCGTCGCCCGATTGGGCACGATGGTGAACTCGATGCCGTCGAGGTAGGGCTTGCCCTTCTTCCAGTAGTCGGCGTTCTTCGCGACCTTGATGCCCTCGTTCTGCTTGAACTCGACGAACTTGAACGGACCGGTGCCGACCGGCTTGGTGCGCATCTGCGCCACCGGCACGTGGCACGGGTAGATCGGCGAATAGCCTGAAGCGAGCAGCGACAGGATCGAGGGCTGAGGGCGCTTGAGATGCAGCGTCACCTCGTGGTCGCCGTTGGCGGTCGCGCCTTCGACGTTGCCGTACCACGACTGGCGCGGGTTGCGGCGCAGCTTGTTCTCGGTCTTGCCGGTCAGGAGATCGATCGTGCAGACGACGTCCTTGGCGGTGAAGGGCTGGCCGTCGTGCCACTTCACGCCCTCCTGCAGCTTGAAGGTCAGGTCCTTGTTGTCGGCGCTCCAGCTCCACGACTTGGCGAGGTCGGGCACGATGGTCTGCGGGCTGTTCTGCGGCTTGTTCTGGTCGTAGAGCACCAGGTTGTTGAACAGCGACATGAACGGGATCACCGTCGAGTTGGTCGCTTCCTCATGGATCGAGGCACTCGGCGGGTTGTCGCGGTGGTACATCTTCAGGACGCCACCACTCTTCTGAGCCAACGCTACGCTCGAACACGAAACCAGTGCAGCCATCAGGCCGCCCAGCAAGCACATTGGACGCATGAACGTTTCCTTCCCGATTGTCCCGCGTGTCGAGCCGCGAGATCGGGAGGCAGTCTAGCCTTATCTCCTCCCCCGTCATACGGGGACGAGACGAGAGTGAGGATCAGCGATCCAGCCAGACGTCCTCGAAGCGAAAGGCGTTGAATATGCTGTTGACCTGCGCGGTGTAGCCCTTGACGTAGGGCTGCCAGCAGGTGGTGCTGCGGTTCCACATGATGGTTGGCCGCGCGCCGTCGGCCAGCAGCCTGGCGTCGATGTCCCACACCATCTGCCGGCGCTTGTCGCGGTCGGGCTCGGCCGACTGCAATTCGAACAGGCGCTCGATCTCGCCGTTGCAATAGCCGTTGTAGTTGCGTTCCGAGCGGCAGGAAAAATTCTCGAAGAAGGTCTGGTCGGGATCGTCGACGCCGTTGCCCGTGGTGTTGAGGCCGATCGTGTAGTCCTTGCGGCCGAGCCGCGGGAACCATTGCGACGCCTCGACGATCTCGAGCTCAGCGTCGATATGGATCGCGCGCAGCTGGTCGACCAGGATGGCCGCCGGATTGCGATAAAGCGACAGGGGGCGCGTCGGCACCTTGGTGCGCAGGCGGTTTTCGGGGCCATAGCCCGCCCGGCGCATGATGGCGCGGGCCTCCGCGCGGTTCTTCTCGACGTCGGGGCCGTAGCCCGGCATGGCCGCCAGCCTGTCGGCCGACAGGCCCCAGACGCCTTCGCTGGGCGGCTGCATGATGCCGCCGATCTGGCCGTCGCCCTCGGCGGCGGCGATGAAGGCCCGGCGATCGAGCGCCAGCGACAGGGCGCGGCGGATCTCGGGCTTGTCGAAGGGCGCCGCCTCCCGGTTCACCAGCATGTTGGTGTTGTTGTTCATCGACGTCGTCTCGCACACCACCCGTGGCGACTGGCGGCGGATGTCGCGCAACTGCGGGATCGTCACCTCCCAGGGGAAAGTGATGTCGAAGCGGCCGGCGACGAAGCTCAGCATTGCCGTCGACGGGCTGGAGGCGATGTGGAACTCGATGCCGTCGAGGTGCGGCTTGCCCGGCTTGAAGTAGTCGGGATTGCGCACCAGACGGACGCTGTCGAACTGCTTGAACGACTCGACCTTGAACGGCCCGGTGCCGATCGGCTTGAGGCGCATCTGCGCCCCCGGCACGTGGCAGGGGTAGATCGGCGACAGCCCCGAGGCCAGCAGCGTCAGCAACGAAGGCTGCGGATGGTTGAGATGGATGGTGACTTCGTAGTCGTTGCTGCCGTGCACGTAGTTGATGTTGCCGTACCAGCTGCCGCGCGGATTGTGTCGCAGCTTGTCGCGCGCCCGGCCGGTCAGCAGATTGAACGTGCATTCTACGTCGCTGGCGGTGAACGCCCAGCCGTCGTGCCATTTCACGCCGCGACGCAGCTTGAAGGTGAGTTCGGTCTTGTCGTCGTTCCAGCTCCACGATTCGGCGAGATCGGGCACGATCGACCGGTCGCTGTTCTGCGGCACCGAGGGATCGAACATGACGAGGTTGTTGAACACCGGCATGAAGGGCACCACGGTGGCCGGACTGACCTCCTCGTGGATCGACGTGCTCGGTGGATTGTCACGCTGGAACATGCGCAACACGCCGCCGCGCTTTTGCGCCAAACTCGTTTCGCCGAAGCACAGCAAGGAAAAGACGATGCTGACGAGCAGCACCGCCATGCGTCCAGGGCGGGTCAATACGCGCATCGGGCCTCACAAGCCCCTTCCGGGCGAGAGCCATGGCCTCCGCCCGTTGCCGATACTTTCATCCGCACACACCCGATCCCTGTCGCCATTAACAAATATCAGGTGATGAAGGCATCACAGTAATTGAAGAAACAAAAGACACAATTCGCCAAGTTCGGGAATGTGTCTTCAAAGAGTGCAATTAACTCATCGCCAGATGACTCAGGCCGCTTGTTTCTGACGCATCGACTGCGAATATCTTGGGCACACCTCTTCGGCGAAGCGGGTCATCATGTGCTGGCGCAGCCCGATCGGCGTCCCGGGCGTGGCGCACGACACCATGAAGTAGTTGAAGCCGAGAGCGGCGAGCTGGTCGATGCGCCGGCAGATCGTCGCCGGGCTGCCGACCAGGTTCGAGTCCATGAACGGACCGAGCTCCCCAGGGTCGGTGAGCTTGCGCAGGTTGGCGAACATGCGGCTGAAGTCCTGGTACTCGGGAATATCGGCCCAGGGGTTGGCGTCGGACTCGTAATGAGCGCACTGCAGATCGAAATAGGGCGGGTAGTAGCGGCGGCCGAGCGCCTGTGCCTCCTCGTCGGTGTCGGCGATGAACATCTTCACCGAGATCGGCAGGATCGCGTCGCGCGCGGCGGCGCCGGCGCGCGCCGACCAGCGCTCGAGGATCTTGGCCAAAAGCTTGTCGGGGAAGGTCGACAGGCAGATCGGCGCCACGCCCAGGTCGCCCATCACCTCGGCGCTGGCCGGGCTGCCGATGGCGCCGTAGAAGCGCACCTTCTTCGTCACCGGCTCGGGCCGAAGCCGGATCGGTCGCTCGATCTTCCAGAAGCGGCCATGGTGGGTGAAGGGCTCACCGGCCAGCCCCTTCTCGACGATGCAATAGCATTCGGCGAAGCGTGCCCGCGCCTCGTTCATGTCGACGTTATAGGCGTCGTACTCCATCTTGGCCGTGCCGCGACCGATGCCGAGATGCAGCGTGCCCGTCGTCATGCCGTTCAGCATGGCGATTTCCTCGGCGAGCCTGAGCGGATGGTACCACGGCAGCACCAGCACCGAGGTCCCGAGCGACAGGTCGGGAAAGGCCGCCGCGATATGCGCCATGAAGAGCAGCGGGCTCGGCGTCGGATAGTAGTCGCTGAAATGATGCTCCAGGAGCCAGGCCGCGTCGTAACCGAGCCTCCGGCCCAGTGCGCAATCCTCCATGACCTCGCGGTACAGCGCCTGGTCGGATTTGTGCACGTCGCTGGCCGGCGCCGCCTGGAAGCCGAAGGCAATGTCCCCCATCACGCGTTTCCTCTCGCTCTCTTCCTCCCCCCGTCATACGGGGGAGGGCAGGGAGGGGGAAGGCCGCCCATCCGCTCTTGCAGATTTCAGATCTGAAATTTTTAGGAAGCTCATGCAAAGCCCGCTCCCTCTCGCCTCCGCCGAAGACGGGGGAGGAGAAGAAAGACCGGAGGACGCAGACTCAGGCCGCGCGGTTCTTCAGGATCTCCCAGGCGCGGCGGAAGGCCTGGGCCATCTCGTCCGCCGGCACGGCGCCGGAGAACAGGACATGGCCCTGCAGGGCGAAGCTCGGCACGCCCTGGATGCCGGCATTGCGAGCCATGCGGTCGGCCGCTGTGACTTCCTTGAGGCCGGCGTCGCTGTGCAGCATGCCCGTGATGTCGTCGCGCTCCAGGCCGCCCTCGACCCCGAGACGGACCAGCATCTCGGCGCTGCCGATGTCGGCGCCGTCGCAGAAGTACCCCTCGAACAGCGCCTCGACGACGCCGTCCTGCACGCCTTTCTGGCCGGCCAGCCGGATCAGGCGATGGGCGTCGAGCGTGTTGGGCGTGCGCGTCAGCCGGTCGAGATGGAACTCCAGGCCGACCGTGGCGGCGGTCTCGGTGATGCGCTCGTCGATCTGGCGCGAGCGCTCGGCGCTGCCGAACTTGGCGAGGCGGTACTCGGCGCGATCGACGCCTTCGCGCGGCATGTCGGGGTTGAGCTGGAAGGGATGCCAGGCGACGGTGAAGTGCAGGCCCTGCTTGTCGAGGAGGCCGAGCGCATTCTCGAGATGGCGCTTGCCGATGTAGCACCATGGGCAGATCGCGTCGGAGATGACGTCGATGCGGCCGACCGGCTTTGCCTGGTCCATGGCTGTTTCCTTCCCTGCGGCACATTCGCGTGTGCCCTATTGCGCAGAAGCCTATACCCGCGTGGAATCGCCGGCAACGAGGAGACTCCATGCAAAAGACCGAATACCGCTCTGCGCTTATCGTCGGCACCGGGCCTGGCCTCAGCGCCTCGCTGGCCCGCCTGTTCGCCAAACATGGCCTGGCCGTTTCGCTGGCCGCTCGTCAAACCGACAAGCTCGCCCAGCTGGTCAAGGAGACCGGCGCCGAGGCCCATGCCTGCAACGCCGCCGATCCGAAGGAAGTTGCCGGCCTGTTCGAGGCGCTCGACGCCAAGGGCGGTACGCCCGATGTCGTGGTCTACAACGCGAGCAATCGCGTGCGCGGTCCGCTGGTCGATCTCGCGCCCGATGACGTCAAGCGCGCCATCGAGATCAGCGCCTTCGGCGGCTTCCTGGTCTCGCAGCAGGCGGCGAAGCGCATGCTCCCCAAGGCGCACGGCGCCATCTTCCTGACCGGCGCCACGGCGGGCGTGAAGGGCTTTGCGCTCTCGGCGACCTTCGCCATGGGCAAGTTCGCCTTGCGCGGGCTGGCCCAGTCGATGGCGCGCGAGCTCTCGCCCAAGGGCATCCATGTCGCGCATTTCGTGATCGACGGCGGCATCAGGAGCGCGGCGCGCCCGGTGCCGGACAACGCGCCCGACAGCCTGCTCGACCCCGACGCCATCGCCGAGGCCTACTGGGCGACGCTGCAGCAGCACCGCAGCGCCTGGAGCTGGGAGATCGAGGTCCGGCCGTGGGTGGAGAAGTTTTAGTCTTCTGGGACCGCGGACCTCCAGGCCCGCCTCATGAATCTTGAGCGGGCCTGGAGGCCCGCGCTCCGACAAGAGCTAGAGATGCTCGCGCAGCAGGCTCAGTGCGGTGTGCAGGTCGGGCAGCACCTTCAGGCAGCGGGCGTGACTTTCCGGCAGAGGCTGCACCAGGTCGGGCACCATGAAGGCCATGGTTCGGGCCGCGTGGGCCGCCTCGAGCCCGACATTGGAATCCTCGAAGGCAATGCAGCGCTCGGGCGCCACGCCCAGGCGGCGCGCCGCCTCGAGATAGACGTCGGGATGCGGCTTGGTCTGTGCGACGTCGTCGCGTGTCGCCAGCGCCTTGAAACGGTCGAGCAGGCCCGCCTTGCCGAGGTGGTTCTCCGCCGTGGGGCGCCTGGCCGAGGTCGCCACGGCGAGCGGCAGGCCTCGGCTACCCAGGAAGTCCAGCAGCTCCACGACGCCCGGCTTCAGCGGAATGCCGGCCTCCGTCAGGCGGCGCACATGGACGGCGAACTGCTCGCGGAACGCGTCGATTCTGAAGCCCTCGCCGTAGTGCGCTTCGATCATGCGGTTGCGCACGGGACCCGTTACGCCGGCCGTCGAATGGCAGAGATCGAGCGGCATGTCTGGGTAGCCGAGCCCGCGCGCCGCCACCTGTATGGCCTCGATGTAGATCGCCTCGGTATCGAGCAGCAGGCCGTCCATGTCGAAAAGCGCGGCCTCGACGGGTTTTCTCAGCATGGCGTCGTTCTAAAGCGGTTTGCCTGGCGTTGCATCCTTGAAGGCCAATGCGGCGATCACGAACAGCGCACAAGCAATCGCCACGAACAGCGGCAGCCCGTGCCTTGCCGTGTGCATGGCAAGACCGGCGAGCAGCGGGCCGATCAGTGCGCCGGTCCCCAGATCAGGCCCATGCCGGCATAGATGCCGACGAGGGTGGTGCCGGAGAAGCGGCTGCCGACGATCGTCAGCATGATCGTGTAGATGCCGACGAAGGCGCCGCCCCAGACGAACAGCAGGGCGAAGATGATCCACGGGCCGGCTTCCAGGGCCCACGGCCAAGCGAGCGCGCCGGCCGCCGACAGGGCCGCCAGGGCGACGATGAGGCGGCGCCGGTCGATCCTGTCGCCCAGCCAGCCGATCGGCAGTTGCAGGACGATGGCGCCGACCATCATGCAGGACATGAGCTGGGTCGCCTCGGCTTCGGTCCAGCCCGTCGCGATGGCGTAGAGCGCAAGGAAGCTCAGCCCCGCAGTCTCGATTGCCGCGTTCAGCGCCGTCGCCGCGATGGCGAGCGGCGCAAGGCGCATCGCCGCCACCGGATTGCCGCTCTCGGGCCGGTCGAACGCCGGCGCCTCGATCCGCGGCGAGAGGACGAAGCCCGCAGCGCCGGCCGCCAAGGCAGCACCGACCGCATAGGGCACGAAGCCGTCGGTGCCCGGCAGGGAGAGGATCAGCGGTCCCAGGGCGAAGCCCAGCGACAGCGCGGTAGTGTAGGCCGCCATCGCCCGGGCGCGGCTCTCGTCGGCACTGAGTGCATTCAGCCAAGTTTCTGACAGCACGAACAGGGCTTCGGAGACAGCTCCCAGCAGCAGGCGCAGCACGAACCACAGCCACAGGAAGGGCAGGGCGGGAAAGGCGAGCATCAGCACAGCGGCCGACAGGAGGGAGCCCACGATGGTGCGCCGGATGCCGAGGAAGGCGGTGAGGCGCGGCAGCAGGAACGCCATCACCAGGACGCCGACAGCGTGCATCGCTGCATTCACGCCGATCACCGTTTCGTCCAAGCCCCTCGCTGCGAGATCGAGCGCGATCAGGGTGGCGCAGAGGCTGTAGGTCAGGCCGAACACCATGGCGGTGGCGACGATCGCGCCGCGCGCGACGAGGCCGGCGGCGGCCATCAGCGGCGAGAGCCCCGCCGCGTGGACAGGCTGATGACGTGGTGCAGCGCGCGTGCGTAGTCGAGCACGATGCCCGGCGTCCACGCCATCGCCGCGGCGCGTCGGCGCATCACGCCCGCGACCCAGAGCTCGGGCAGGAAGAGGAGCCTCACGAGAAAATAGGGCGAGCGCGCCTCGGCTTCGAACATGCCTTCGAGCCCGGCATCGAGCGCCTTGGCGACGCCGCTCGAGCAGTTGCGGTTGGTCAGGTTGTAGGTCGTGTCGCGGCGATAGGCTCTCCAGAAGGCGCGGATCGCCCGCATATCGAGCCCGACCAGCCGCACGCGCCGGGTCGATTCGCACCAGTCCGCGATCTCCTCCGCATAGCTCGGCTGGAACAAGCCGGCGACGTCGTTGTCCGGCGTGGCGCGCAGGATCCGCGCGTATTTTTCGGCACGGCTGATCTCGACGGCGGGATAGTGGGAAATGTAGATGTCCGGCGCCGCATCGAGCGCGGCATGGCCGGTCGACACGCGGCCGCCCTCGTCGAAGGACGCGACATAGCGCCGAATGCCGACGGGAGCGAGCGCGCCGGTCGGCGTCCAGATGTGCACGATTACCGTCCCTGGCTCGCGTTCGAGCCGCGCCTCGGGCGGCGGGCCCTCTTCATCGAGCACCGAGGGCCAGCCGCGTGTGAGCATGGCCGATAGCGGCAGGCCGTTGCGCAGTCGGCGGAGCCGGAGCGCAAGCCCGCAGAGGCCGGTCGCCGACACCATCAGGAGCAGGCCGACGTCGGCGCCGGCCTCGCCCGCCCAGTTTGTCGGCCAGGGCAGGAAGGAGGTGATGGCCATCAGGAACTCGAAGGCCGCCCCCCACAGTGAAAGGCGCCAGCCGGCGTAGCGCACCACGATGGCGCTGGTGGCGCGCCAGGTCGCGTCGGCGAGCAGAAAGGTGCCGGCCAGCATGCCGACGATCATGTCCACGTGCCACGGCGCCTCGACGAGGACGAGCGCGATCCCGACGAACAGGACGGCCTTGGCGATGCGCAGAGTCCGCTCCGCGCCCGCGGTGTGGGCGGCGGCGAAGAGAGAGATCGCCGCGTCCGCCAGCAGGGGGAGCGCGAAATAGGTCGGGGGAATGCGGGTGTCGGTGAGGGCATCCGCGAAGAAGAAGGCGCCGAGCGCCATCCAGGCGCAGCCGAGCAGGAAGAGGATCCACCATTTGCGCCGGACGACACGTGCGCCGATCAGGAGGAGGAACAGCTCGATCATGCCGCCGGGTCGGGCGAGGGGCCCGTGAGGGGACCTATGTCGAAAAGGACGGGCTCGTCGGGTTTCCTCGCCATGGTTTCGTTCTAAGCTCGGCGGCGGAAACGACAAGCTGGAGAAGTCCCATGCGCATTCATAACCTCTATGTCGACGACAAGGGCGAGACGCATTTCCGCGACATCGAGGTCGAATGGAAGCACGAGGGCCGCGGCGGCAAGACCTCGGCGACCTTCCCGGCGACTGGCATCATCTTCCGCGAGACGCCCGGCAGCTACGACTACGAATGGCATCCCGCGCCGCGCCGGCAGTACATCATCAATCTCGACGGGGGCGTGAGCATCCAGGCGAGCGACGGCGAAACGCGCATCATCGGCGCGGGCGAGGTGCTGCTGGTCGAGGACACGTCCGGCAAGGGCCATTTCTCCAAGGCCGTCGAAGGCAAGATGCGCCATTCCATCTTCGTGCCCATCGAGTGAGGAGCGGCGGCCGGTTAGAAAAATTTGAGCCGGGTCCAACGCTGCTCTGGCTCGCCTCATGCATGATCGGCGCAAGCCGTGGCCATTTAGGAATTGAACAATGAGCGCACAGACCGTCCTCGATCGCGTCAACGATCTCGTCGAGCAGGCCAAGCGCGTGCTGCCCGGCGGCAGCTTCGGCAACATGCCGGCCGACGTGGTGCTGAAGGAAGGCAAGGGCGGCCGCATCTGGGACGAGGCCGGCCGCGAATATGTCGACTTCCTGCTGGGCTCGGGGCCGATGTTCGTCGGCCACGCTCATCCCGAGGTGACGGCGGCGGTGCAGGCGCAGGTGCCGCTCGGCACCACCTTCTTCGGCAACAACCGCCACGGCATCGCGCTCGCCGAGGCGATCTGCGATGCGGTGCCCTGCGCCGACCAGGTGCGCTTCGTCTGCTCGGGCACCGAGGCCGATCTCTATGCCATGCGCGCGGTCCGCGCCTTCCGCAAGCGCGACAAGATCCTGAAGTTCGAGGGCGGCTATCACGGCATGAGCGACTATGCGCTGATGTCGCTGGCGCCCAAGCGGCCGGGCAACTTCCCGCGGCCGACGCCGGACTCCGCCGGCATCCCGAAGTCGGTGCAGGACGAGATGCTGGTCGCAGCCTTCAACGACATCGACATGGTGGAGAGCCTGATCGAGGAGCAGAAGAACGAGCTCGCCGGCGTGATCGTCGAGCCGTTCCAGCGCCTGATCCCGCCCAAGCCGGGCTTTCTGCAGGCGCTGCGCGCGGTGACCCGGAAGCACGACATCCCGCTGATCTTCGACGAGGTCGTGACCGGCTTCCGCTTCGCCTATGGCGGGGCGCAGGAGTACTACGGCGTCACGCCCGATCTCTGCAGCCTGGGCAAGATCGTGGGCGGCGGCTTCGCGCTCGCGGCCATCGCCGGCCGCGCCGACATCATGAAGCATTTCGATCGGCTCGCCATGACCGACGAGGACTTCATCTTCCAGGTCGGCACGCTGTCGGGCAATCCGGTGGCGGCCGGCGCCGGCCTCGCCACGCTGGAGATCCTCAAGCGCCCGGGCGCCTACGAGCAGGTGTTCGCGACCGGCCGCGAGCTGATGCAGGCGCTCGACGCGCTTCTGAAGAAGGCCGGCATCCCCGCGCAGGTGATCGGCGAGCCGCCGCTGTTCGACGTCGTCTTCACCGATCAGCCGATCAAGGACTATCGCGACACGCTCAAGGGCGACAAGGCGCTGGCCACGCGCTTCAACCAGCTCCTGCGCGCCCGTGGCATCATGAAGGGCGAGACGAAGTACTACGTAAGCCTCGCCCACACCCGCGCTGACATCGACCATACGATCGGTGCCTGGACCGAAGCGATCGCGGAACTCGCGCGCTAGCATGACGTCGACATCGCCGTGGACCGGGACGGTTCTCGCCGTCCTGTGGCTCTGCGGCGTCGGCTACAGCTGGCTCGGCTGCGGACTGATCGGTGACGGCTCGTACTACCTGTTCGATGCCGTCACCGTCGGACCGTACAAGGACGTGGGCCATGAGCGCGCCGTGCCGAATCTGCTCGCCCAGGTGCCGCTCGCGATCGCCATCGCGGCGGGCGTGACGGATCTTCGCTGGCTGGCGCGATGGCAGTCGTTCGGATGGTTCGCCCTGCCGGCCATCCTCTATTCCCTCGCCGTGCTGAGGACTCGCCACGATCCGTTGCAGCAGGCCTGCGTCGTCGTCGCGCTCGCCATCGTCTTCATGACGAGCTCGTT
>JAEZHS010000665.1 GCA_023436825.1 Pseudomonadota bacterium
ACCTTGTCGGGCAGCATCATGGCGAGCGCGCCGAACATGCAGTCGACCATGCGGAAGCCGGTCAGGCCGCGCGCAGCGCAGGCCGCCGGCAGCACGCCGTTGCCCACGGTGCCGGGCGGACAGATCACTTCTATGGCGCGGAACACGCCCTCGTTGTTGGGAATGCCAGGCGGCAATACCGAGCGCACGCCTGTGTAGGAGGCCGCCTTGGTGAAGGAGAGCGTGTTGTTGATGGCGCCCTTGACCTGCGGATTGGTGCCGGTCCAGTCGACGACCATGTGGCCGCCCGTCTTGCGGATCGTGACGAACAGCCGGATCGGCTGGCCATAGTCGACGCCGTCGTCGTCGATCCAGTCCTCGAAGCTCCATTCGCCGTCGGGCAGCTTCTCCAATGCCGCCCGCGTCAGCCGCTCGGCGTAGTCGATGACCTCCTTGAGATAGAACCTGGTCTTCTCGGGCCCGTAGCGCGCGACGATCTCGGCGAACTGCGTCTCGCCAATATGGCAGGCGGCGAGCTGGGCGCGCAGGTCGCCGAACAGCTGCACCGGCAGGCGGACGTTCTTCTCGATGAACGTCATGATCGTCTTGTTGAGCTTGCCCGCCTCGTAGAGCTTCATCGGCGCGATGCGCAGGCCCTCGGCGTAGATCTCGGTCGAATCCGACGCGTTCGATCCCGCGACGCGGCCGCCGACGTCGATGTGATGGCAGACGGTGCAGGCGAAGGCGAGCCGCTCGCCCCGATGATAGAGCGGCTTGAAGACGAAGATGTCGGGCAGGTGCATGCCGCCGTCGAACGGGTCGTTCATGATGAAGACGTCGCCCGGCGCCATGTCGTCCTTGAAGTGGCGCATGATCGCGTCCATGGCCGTCGGGACCGAGCCGAGATGTCCGGGCAAGGTCAGGCCCTGGGCCGCGAGCTTGCCGTTGGCATCGGCGAAGCCCGTCGAATAGTCCATGTTGTCCTTGAGCACGCCGGAGTAGGTGGTGCGGAACACCGTCAGCGCCATCTCGTCGGCGATCGAGAAGATCGCGTTCTTGAACAGCTCCAGTTCGATCGGATCTGAACTCAAGGCCACTGGTCTACCTCCCTTTGCCCAAAGCGACGC
This sequence comes from Pseudomonadota bacterium, assembly GCA_023436825.1. The sequence goes on from JAEZHS010000665.1 coordinate 1,107, forward strand.
AATAGTCGTGCCGTGTCATTCCGGCGCCCGGATATTGGCACGCCCGATGACTTCGCCCCAGCGCACGGCCTCCGACTTGATGAGAGCGTCGAGCTCCTCGGGAGAGCTCGGCGTTACCGACAGGCTGAGCTCGGCGAAACGCTGCTGCAGGTCTGGGGCGGCCAGGGCCTTGCGCACGTCGGCATTGAGCCGTTGCACGATCTCGCGCGGCGTCCCGGCGGGCGCGGTGAGGCCGAACCAGGTTTCGACGTCGGCGCCCTTTATGCCGGCCTCAGCGAGTGTCGGCACGCCGGGCAGGCCCGGTGCGCGCTTGGGCGACGTCACGGCGAGCGCCCGCAGTGCCCCCGTCTTCACCTGGCCGGTCACCACCGAGACATTGGAGAACAGCAACGGCAGCTGTCCCGCGAGCACGTCGGCGATCGCCGGTGCCTCGCCGCGATAGGCGACGTGAGTCATGCGGATGCCGGCGGTGAACAGGAAGAGCTCGGCGGCCATGTGCGGCGTCGTCCCCACGCCGCCGGACCCGAAGTTGATGGCGCCCGGCCTGGCCTTGGCCATCCCGACCAGCTCACCCACGGATTTGACGGCGAACAACGGATTGACCACCAGCACCAGCGGCGAGGTGCCGAGCAGGGAGATGCCTGCGACGTCGCGCGGACCATCGAACGCCACCGACTTGTAGAGCTGAGGCGCTACGGCGTAGGTCGTCTGCGCCGCCACCATCAGGGTCGTGCCGTCGGGCGGCGCCTTGGCGAGGATGTCGGCGGCGATGAGGCCGCTGGCGCCGGTCTTATTGTCGACCAGGACCTGGCTCGATGAGCCTTCACCCAACTTCTGCGCCACCAGCCGCGCGATCACGTCGTTGCCGCCGCCTGCGGCGAAGCCCACCAGCACGCGGATCGGCCTCGCCTGGGCAATCGCGCTGCCGGAGAATCCGGCGGCAGCCGCTCCGCCGAGGAAATCTCGACGAGATGTCCTGACCATGAAGCCGCTCCTCGGCCGTGGAGGCGGCACTCTAGCGTGATTCCCGACCAATGGGCGGGCTTGACGGAGGCCTTAATGCTCGTATATAGCCATATCGGAATATAGCCAAATGGCGATTCAAGAGGCGCCGATGCAACAGCTCGATCTTGTCTTCTCCGCACTCGCCGATCCGACGCGGCGCGCGATCCTGGCGCGGCTGGCGGAAGGGGAGGCCACGGTGAACGAGCTCGTGGGACCGTCCGATCTCAGCCAGCCCACCATCTCCAAGCATCTCAAGGTGCTGGAGCGGGCAGGGCTGGTGTCGCGCGGACGCGAGGCCCAGTTCCGTCCGGTGCGGCTGAACGCGGCGCCGTTGGAAGGGGCGGCAGAATGGCTGGGCGACTATCGCCGCTTCTGGGAGGAGAGCCTCGACCGGCTCGATGTCTATGTGAAGGAACTCAAGCGCAAGGAGGGACGACATGTCAGTAAACGCAGGCGCCGGTGAATCGGAGGCCGATCGGGAACTCATCATCACGCGCAGCTTCGACGCGCCGGCCCGGCTGCTGTTCGAGGCCTGGAGCAGGCCCGAGCATCTGAAGAAGTGGTTCGGGCCGGTCGGCTACCCGGTGACGATGTGCGAGATGGATTTCCGCAAGGGCGGCCAATGGCGTGCGGCCATGACCGGCCCGGGCGGCAAGCAGCAGACGCCGTTCGGCGGCGAGTATCTCGAGATCGTGCCCAACCGCCGGATCGTCTTCTCGAACGGCTTCGAGCTGCCCGGTGCCGAGAAGATGATCATGACCATCACCTTCGACGAGAAGGACGGCAAGACGCTGCTCACCATCCGCACGCTGTTCGCCTCGATCGCCCAGAAGGCGACCCATGTCGGCGCCGGCATGGAGGAGGGCATCGCCTCGGGCCTCGACCAGCTCACCGACGTCGTGGCCGCCATGAAGGCTGCGGCATAGCACCAATCCTCTTGATGATCATATATCTTCATAGTAGAGATAATTGGTTATCAAGAGGAACGCCGCCGCCATGCTGATTATCGTGGCGGTCGCCGCCGCGCTGGCCTCGGCC
>JAEZHS010000745.1 GCA_023436825.1 Pseudomonadota bacterium
CGCCGAGGACTTCCCGGCCTTCATCGTCAACCGCATCCTGCTGCCGATGATCAACGAGGCGGTCTACGCGCTCTACGAGGGCGTGGGCAACGTCGAGGCGATCGACACCGGCATGAAGCTCGGCGCCAACCATCCGATGGGCCCGCTCGAGCTCGCCGACTTCATCGGCCTCGATACCTGCCTGTCGGTGATGCAGGTGCTGCACGAGGGCCTGGCCGATTCGAAGTACCGTCCGTGCCCGCTGCTGGTGAAGTACGTCGAGGCCGGCTGGGTCGGCCGCAAGGTCAAGCGCGGCTTCTACGACTACTCGGGCGAGCGTCCGGTCCCGACGCGGTAAGCCCGCGTTTCGACGCCGCAGAATCCGAGCAAGTGGGAATGGCCAGCCTGCTCACCGGGCGAGGAAATCCCTGTTCATCGGGCGTCGCATCGCGGCGCCGAATGTGAGCACGCGGCTGCTACGTCCGAACGGCCTCGTCGGTTAGAATAGGGGCCTCAACCTCGAAGGCGAAAACAATAAGCAAGGCAGCGCGTCTGTCCGTCCTCTCGGCGGTCGTGGTCGGTTTCGCGGCGACGCTCGTGCCGGCCGGGCCGGCCGACGCGCGGTGGGTGTTCGTCGCCCGCAAGGTGCTCGGGCGCATCGAGCAGATGAGGGAGGGGCAGCAGGGCGCCGGCCGGTCGGGCTACGACTTCGCCACCGTGCTTCTCGATGCGCCGGCCGACAGGGTCTACGCGACGGCGCTGGAGCTCGCGCGCAAGAATCCCGCGGTGCGCGTCGTCATGCAGGATCCCGGGCAGCGCCGTTTCCAGATCGCCGAAGGTGATCGCACGGCCACCTTCAATGTCGTCCATTTCAATGACGAAGTGCCTCAGATCATGATTGCCGGTCACGCCGGACCGGGCGAGGACTCGACCGCCTCACGTGTCGTGCAGGCCATACTGCGCGTCTGCAAGGAAATGGGAAAGCACTGCCAAGTCGGTGGCTGACCCGTCACCAACCGACCGGGCCGGCCAACCGTGACTCTTTGGCCGTTTGTTTCGGTACGGCGTCCTGCGAGACTTCACCGCATCGCATTGCCGCAACGAGGAACCCGATGGCCCGCCGGCCGATCCGCATCGCCGTCCTTTATTTCGCTCATGAGACGGTAACGTTCCTCCGGAACGACACGACGTACGACGACTTCGTCTATGAAGGCTCGCCGGCCAGGGGCGAGGCGCTGCTGGCACACGATCCGAAATCCTACATGGGCGGCTTCGTGAAGGTGGCGCGCGAGTTCGACGGTGTGGAGCTGATCGGCATCGAATCGCCGCTGTTCCCCAAGACCGGCACGGGTTCGGGCTGGATAACGCGCGAGGCCTACGAGACTTTCGTCGGACGCATGATCGACGAGATCACGGCGACTGGCCCCTATGACGGCGTCTACCTCAGCCTGCACGGCGCCATGGGCGTGCGCGGCGTGCCGCGGCCCGAGGCGGACATCGCCCGGCGGGTGCGCGTGGTGGTCGGCCGCAAGGCCTTCATCGTCGGCACCTTCGATCCGCACGGCAATGAGGACGAGGAATTCCTGCAGCAGGCCGACATGGCCTTCACGGTGAAATACTTCCCGCACTACGACGGCCACCTGCAGGGCGAGCGCGCGGCGCGCATGCTGGTGCGCGCCATCCGCGGCGACTACAAGCCCGCCACCGTCACCCAGCGCGTGCCCATCATCTCGCCGACCGTGCTCCAATGGACCGGCGCCTCGCCCTGGATGGACCTGGTGCAGCGCGCGCTGACCTGGGAGGCCCGCGAGCCCGACGTCTATGTGAACTTCTTCTTCGGCTTTCCCTTCGCCGACGTGCCGGACGTCGGCATGACCTTCCAGGTCATGACCAACGGCGATCCCGGACTGGCGCGCCGCATCTCCGACGACATGGCTGCAGCGGCCTGGCGACAGCGCAAGGCCCTGATCGGCTCGACCAAGGTGTACACGATCCCCGAAGGCGTGACCCTGGCCAAGGAGGCGGTCGCGCGCGGCGCCACGCCGGTGGTGCTGGCCGACCACAGCGACCGCTCGGGCTCGGCCACCTGGATCCTGAAGGAGGTCATCGAGCAGGACCTGTCGGACGTCCTGATCGCGACGGTGGCCGACGCCACGGCGATCGACGTGCTCAAGGTCAGGGACGTGAAGGCGGGTGAACCGTTCGACATAGAGGTGGGCGGCCTGGTCGACGAATCCGCCGGCGCGCCGGTGCGTGTCCGGGGCACCGTGCTGGCTGCCGTCGAAAGCCGCGGCCAGCTCTGGGTCATCGTGAAGTTCGGCCGAGGCAACGTGCTGGTGCTGAGCCGCTACCTCGTGCAGATCATGGAGCCCGGATCGCTGAGTGCGCTTGGCATCGACGTGTCGGCCTTCAAGGTCTTCGCCATCAAGTCGCGCGTGCACTTCCGCCGAGGGTTCGACGACAGCGGCTTCGCCAGGACGATCCTGCTGGTCGAGCCGGTCGAGCCATTCCTGGGCACCGTCAGGCTCGAGGGCCTGCCGTATCAGAATGTCGACCTGAAGAAGTTCTACCCCTACGGCGACCCGAAGTTTCCGTAGTCTTGGAGCGCGGACCTCCAGGTCCGCTCATAATTCATGCTCTTCCGGACCGCGCGCGTCCCCGCGCGCTCATGAGCGCGCGGTGATGCGCGCGGTTCGGAAGACTATGAATAGGACCTCGTCCCTCAGCTCATCGCCGCCCGCATAAGGGCGAGCCCTTCCGGCGTATCCCAGTCGGCATCGCCTTCCAGGCGTCCCAACTCGCGGCCTTCCGGATCGACCAGGATCGAGGTCGGCAGCAGGGTCACACCAAGGGTCGACATCGCCTTGCGGCCCTTGTCGTAATAGATGCGGAGACTGAGCAGATTCTGCTCCTTGTAGAAGGGCGCGACCTTGGGCTTGGACGGGCCGTCGAGCGAGATCGGGATCACCAGGAACCTGTCCCGCGGCATCTCGGCCTGCAGCCGGTCGAGGCTCGGCATTTCCTTCACGCAGGGCGCACACCAGGTCGCCCACAGGTTGATCAATCGCGCCTGGCCGTTGAGTTCGGACATGCGTATCGGCTGGTTGTTGACGTCGAGGAATTCGAGATCCGGAACGGGTTTGGGCGGCGTGGTGAGCTTGAAGCGCTTCATCGCGCCCTTGATCAGGGCTGAGGAAATCTCGGCCCGGGCCGTTGCTGCGCTAATGAGCGTGGCAGCGCCGCCCATCACCACGAGCCGTCGACTGGGGAGGAAATTTTGAATGGGATATGCCATAAGCCGCGTTCCTAAAGGACTACTGGCTCATATTCATGGCACGGAAGAACACCACTGCGCGAGGGCGTAAGACGCCAACGGCCGAACGGCAATCCAACACGATGTGGGGCGGACGTTACAAGCTCGGCCCGGCGGAAATCATGGAGAAGATCAACGCCTCCATCGGTTTCGACCGACGTCTCTATGCGCAGGATATCGCGGGCTCGCTCGCCCACTGCGACATGTTGGTCGCGCAGGGCATCCTTTCGGCCAAGGACGGCCGCGCCATAAAGCGCGGGCTCGTGAAGGTGCGTGAGGAGATCGAAGCGGGGCGTTTCAAGTTCTCGACCAAGCTCGAGGACATCCACTTCAATGTCGAGGGCCGGCTGACCGATCTCATCGGCTCGGCCGGCGGGCGCCTGCACACGGCGCGCTCGCGCAACGACCAGATCGCGCTCGACGTCCGGCTGTGGGTGCGCGACACGATCGATCGCCTGGAACCGATGCTCGCCGACCTGCAGGCCGCGCTGATCGATCGCGCCGACGAATACGCCGCGACCATCATGCCGGGCTTCACGCATCTGCAGACGGCGCAGCCCATCACCTTCGGCCATCACCTGATGGCCTATGTCGAGATGTTCGGCCGCGACCGCAGCCGGCTTTCCGACTGCCGTGCGCGCCTGAACGAATCGCCGCTGGGCGCGGCGGCGCTCGCCGGCTCGCCGCATCCCATCGATCCGCGCAGGACGGCGAGGGCGCTGGGCTTCGACCGGCCGATGACCAACTCGCTCGATGCCGTGTCCGACCGCGACTATGTCGTGGAGTTCATCGCCGCGGCTTCGCTGACGGCGGTGCACCTGTCGCGCCTGTCGGAGGAGATCGTGCTCTGGTGCTCGGCACCCTTCCGCTTCATCGCGCTGTCCGACGCCTTCACCACCGGCAGCTCGATCATGCCGCAGAAGCGCAATCCCGACGCCGCCGAGCTGACGCGCGCCAAGGTCGGCCGCATCGTCGGCGCCTTCACCGCACTCTGCATCATCCTGAAGGGCCTGCCGCTGACCTACGGCAAGGACATGCAGGAGGACAAGGAGCCGCTGTTCGACGCCGCCGATTCGCTGGAGCTCGGCATCGCGGCGATGACTGGCATGGTGCGCGACCTCAAGGCCAACCCCGAGCGCATGCGCGCCGTGGCTTCGGCCGACTACTCGGTGGCCACCGACCTCGCCGACTGGCTGGTGCGCAAGGTCGGCCTGCCGTTCCGCCAGGCCCACCACGTCACCGGCCGGCTTGTCGGCATCGCCGCCGACAAGGGCGTCGATCTCGACAAGCTCACCTTGGCCGAGATGCAGGCCATCGAACCCAAGATCGATCGAGGCGTCTATCGCGTGCTGACCGTCGAGGCGTCGGTCAATGCGCGCAAGAGCCTGGGCGGCACCGCGCCCGCCAACGTCGTGCGTGCGGTGAAGGAAGCGCGCAGACGCTTCCTGGGCAGGACCTAGCGATGAACGGCTTTATCTCTTCCCTCATGTCCCTCTCCCCCATGGGGGGGGGGGGGCTGTGGTTGGGGGCCCGGGGGG
>JAEZHS010000753.1 GCA_023436825.1 Pseudomonadota bacterium
CGCCTCGTGAGCGCGCGAGGACGCGCGCGGTCCGGAAGAGCATGACTTGCGAGCGAGCCGGCCGGCTGCCATTTATGGCCCATGCAACGCGATCGGTTCGATCTCGCCGTCGTGGGCGCCGGCCTGAACGGGAGCCTGTTGGCGCTGGCGGCTGGAGAAGTGGGGCTCGACACGGTCCTCATCGACCGCGCCCCGCTGAAGTCGCTCACGGACGCCGGCTTCGACGGACGCACCACGGCCATCGCCTACACCAGCCAGCGCCTGTTCGCGGCGTTGGGCATCTGGCCGGAGCTGGCCGACCAGGCCGAGCCGATCCTCGACATCCGCATTTCTGACGCCGGCCACGATGGCCGGCCGAGCCCGCTGTTCCTCCATTTCGACCATCGCGAGGCCGCCAGCGAGGACGAGCCGGCGGCGCCGATGGGCTGGATCGTCGAGAACCGGTTCTTGCGCGCGGCGCTGCTGCGCCGGCTGGCAACCTGCCCGCACGTCGAGCTCGTAGCGCCCGACGAAGTGGTCGAGACCAGGCGCGATCCCGACCGCGCGGAGCTCGTGCTGAAGAGCGGCCGTCGCATCGCCACACGCCTGGTCGCCTCGGCCGAGGGCCGCTTCGGCACCATGCGCGAGGATGCCGGCATCGGCGCCCGCGCCTGGTCCTATGACCAGGTCGCGATCGTGCTGGTGGCACGCCACGAGCGGCCGCATCGCGGCGTCGCCCAGGAGAAGTTCCTGCCCGGCGGACCCTTCGCCATCCTGCCGATGCGCGACGGCGAGAACGGCGAGCACCGCTCGTCGATCGTGTGGAGCGAGCGCGCCGACCTGGCAAATCGCCTGCTCGAGCTCGACGCACGGCGCTTCCAGGCCGAGTTCGCGCGCCGCTTCGGCGACTACCTCGGTCCTGTCGAGCCCGTGGGACCACGCTGGTGGTACCCGCTCGGCCTGGTCCACGCCGAGCGCTACATCGACACGCGCCTGGTGCTTGTGGGTGACGCGGCGCACGGCATCCATCCGATCGCCGGCCAAGGCTATAACCTCGGCGTGCGCGACATCGCGGCCCTTGTCGAGGTCCTCGTCGACAGCAAGCGGCTCGGCCTCGATGTCGGCGGCGGCGACACGCTCGAGCGCTACGCGCAATGGCGGCGCTCCGACAACTTCGCCATGGTCGCGGCGACGGACCTGCTGAACCGCCTGTTCTCCAACGACATCAAGCCGATCCGCCTCGCCCGCGACGTCGGCCTCGCCGCCGTCAACCGCGTGCCGCCCTTGCGCCGCTTCTTCGTTCGCCATGCCATGGGTCTGGTCGGCGACCTGCCCAGGCTGATCCGGGGCGAACGGCCCTAGCGCCATGCAGATGCTGGCCACTCCGCGTTTGCGGTTGCGGGCGCGCTCGCTCGACGATCTCGACGCCATCCTGGCGATGGACGCCGACAGCGAGGTGCGTCGCTTCATGGGCGGTCCGCCGCACGCCGCGGCCCATCGCGCCGAGGTCCGCGCCAACATTGTCGACGGCCGGCCGTCCCATCGGCGCTGGGCGATCGAATGGCGCGACCGCCCGGGCTTTTTGGGCCAATGCGGCCTCGATCTCTGTCATCTGCCGGCCTGCACGGCCCTCACCTGGCGGCTGGCGCGGGCTCATTGGGGCCGTGGCGTCGCCAGCGAAGCCGTCGGCGCCATGCTGCGCCATGCGCGCGAAGACCTGAAGCTCGGCTCTTTGGTGGCCTTCATCCATGCTGACAACGGGGCTTCCCGGCGCGTCGCCGACAAGGTCGGCCTGAAGCCGGCCGGCGAAACCGAGCTGCACGGCTACCGCCAGCTCGTCTACCGTCTGGACTAAGGGACGCCGCCATCACCGGTCGGTCGACGAGCGAACGGCCATAGCCGCACCGGCGGACACCACGAACGCTGCCACGAGATCGCCCACCGCCGCCAAGAGGAGCGGCACGCGATAGCTGCCGAACGCGTCGTGCAGCAGCCCGTAGAAGCTGGGTCCCAATGCCATGCAGAGCTGGATGACGCATGAGGCGCCTCCATAGAGCGCACCGAATGACTCGGGTCCGAACTCACGGCGCACGATGATCGGCGCCAGTGTCGTGACGTTGCCGATGGTAAAGCCCATGAGGACGCTGCCCAGGATCAGCACCGCCGGAACCGGGAACAAAGCCTGCATCGTGAGAGCCGCGGCGGCGAGCATCATCATGGCCGACGCGGTCAGACGTGCACTCATCTGGTCGGCAAAGCGCGCGAGCATCAAACGCCCGAGCAACGCCGTGATTGCCGTCGCCGAAACCGTCAACGACGCGCCCCCTGCGCCGAGCGACGGTGAAAGCAGAGTTACCTGATGGGTTATGAAGCCAACCTGCACCATCATGGCAATGCCAAAGCCAAGCGTCACGCTACGCAAAGCGGTTGTGCGAAGCGCGCTGCGACGACTCCAAGACTGCTCGATGCCGGAAGTCATGCTGCGCGCGTCAACGGCACCGTCGGGCCATAGGCCGAGATCCTGTGGCCGTCGTTTCATCACGAACAGCGCAAGCGGCAGCACCACCACCAACGCCACCGCGGCGGAAGTTGCAGTGGTCGTGGCGAAGCCCAGCCGTGTGGTACCCGCGATGAGAATTGGAGCACCCACCATGCCGCCGACGCTGGCGCCGAGCGAGGCGATCGACACGGCGCGACCCTGATGGCGCTCGAACCAGGGCGCGAGCGTCGTGGCCACCGCCGTCGTCGACAGGCATGCCCAGCCGATGCCCATCACCACGAACACCACGTAGGTTTGCCAGGGCTGCGTCACTTGGCCGACCGCGGCCACGCCGGAGGCAAGCGCTGCGGCGCCGACGGCAAACACCGGCTGCGGGCCGGCGCGGCCAATAATCCCGCCAACAGGAAGCAGCAGCAGCGCGCTGCTGACATAGAACAACGCGATCGAACTCGAGACTGCACCGGTCGACCACCCTTTGGAATCGACCAAGACATGCAGATAGACGCCGGCGCCAAACAGACCGAGCGCATTGGCGAACACCGCGGCAACCAGGCAGACCGCGACAACACGCCAACCATAGAAAAGCCGCGACATGGGCCTTGCTAGCATGTGGTGGCGCTCGAACGGTTCGGTTGCGGCCGAAACGAGATTGGCTGCCGGACCACGTCGCACAGGGCCTGCCGCCGGCCGGCGAAACCGGCGCTCCTCTACCGGCTGGACTAAGAGCCCCCGCCACCCTATCTCAGGGGCCAATTTCGAGGATTTTTCATGGCCCAGCCCCAAGTCCCCGTGACCGTGCTGACCGGCTATCTCGGCGCCGGCAAGACCACCCTGCTCAACCGCATCCTGAGCGAGCAGCACGGCAAGAAGTACGCCGTCATCGTCAACGAATTCGGCGAGCTCGGCGTCGACAACGACCTCGTGGTGAACGCCGACGAGGAAGTGTTCGAGATGAACAACGGCTGCATCTGCTGCACCGTGCGCGGCGATCTCATCCGCATCATCGAAGGCCTGATGAAGCGCAAGGACAAGTTCGACGGCATCCTGGTCGAGACGACCGGCCTCGCCGACCCGGGCCCGGTTGCGCAGACCTTCTTCACCGACGACGAGGTCAAGGCCAGGACCCGGCTCGACGCCATCGTCACCGTGGTCGACGCCAAGCACTTCCTGGGACAGCTCGAGCAGGGCGACGAGGCCGAGGAGCAGGTCGCGTTCGCCGACGTGATCCTGCTGAACAAGACCGACCTCGTGAGCGAGGACGACCTCGAGAAGGTCGAGGGCAGGATCAAGTCGATCAACCGCTACGCCCACATCTTCAGGACGCAGAAGAGCCAGATCGAGCTTTCCGCCATCCTCGACAAGGGCGCGTTCGACCTGAAGCGCATCCTCGAGTTCGAGCCCGACTTCCTGCATCACGGTCACGACCACGACCATGAGGAAGAGGTCAAGAGCCTGTCCCTCACCGCCGATCGGCCGGTCGACCCCGACCGGTTCCAGAAGTGGATGGGCGCGCTCCTGCAGCTCCGCGGCCCCGATATCTTCCGCAGCAAGGGAATTCTCGCCATTGATGGCGCGCCGCGGCGCTACGTCTATCAGGGCGTGCACATGATGATGGATTCCGACTGGGGCACGCCCTGGAAGGACGGCGAGAAGCGCTCCAGCAAGCTCGTCTTCATCGGCCGCAACCTCGATGGGGAGAACCTCCAGCGCGGCTTCAACGACTGCCTGAAATAGCGACGTGAAGCTCGATCTTTCAAATCCGGCCTGGCAGCAGACCCTGCCGCCGGGCCGCGCCGTTGCAGCCGATGCGCCCGTCGCCGCCTGCGCCTTCAGCAAGGACGGATCCATTGCGGCCTTCGCCCTGGGCGACGGTCGCGTGCGCCTTTTGCC
>JAEZHS010000012.1 GCA_023436825.1 Pseudomonadota bacterium
CTGAAGAAGACCATCGAGTATTTCGACGGACTTCTGCGCGGCAACAAGGAGATCAGCCGGGTCGGGCGTTAGCCGGGCCCGCACCACTCCGGTGGCGCGTCATGGTCTTCCGGACCGCGAGCGTCCCCGCTCGCTCATGATCATGAGGCGCGCGACCCAGCGCGCGGTCCGGAAGAGTATGAGAAGGCGCGCCCCCAGCGAGCTACTGCGCCGCCACCGCGCGCGGGAGCGCATTGACGACGGAGGCCTTGCCCGAGGTCATCTCGTCGTAGATCCACCTGTAGGTCTTCTCCATGCCGTCCTCGAGGCGGATGGAGGGGGCCCACTTCAAGAGCTTCTTGATCAGGTCGTTGTCGCTGTTGCGGCCGCGCACGCCCTTGGGCGCGTCGAGCTTGTAGGAGCGCTTCAGCTTCACACCGGCGATCTTCTCGACGATGTCGACCAGGCGGTTGATGCTGACCAACTCGTCGCTGCCGATGTTCAGCGGCTCGACGATGTCGCTCTCCAGCAGGCGGATCGTGCCGGCGGTGCAGTCGTCGATGTACATGAACGAGCGGGTCTGCTCGCCGTCGCCCCAGATCTCGATTTCATGCTTGCCCGAGAGCTTGGCAGCGATGACCTTGCGGCAGATCGCGGCCGGGGCCTTCTCGCGGCCGCCGTCATAGGTGCCCTCGGGGCCGTAGACATTGTGGTAGCGCGCCACGCGGGTGGCGAGGCCGTAATCCTCGCGGTAGTGGCGGGCCATGCGTTCGCTGAACAGCTTTTCCCAGCCGTAGCCGTCCTCCGGCATGGCGGGGTAGGCGTCCTCTTCCTTGAGCGCGGTGACGTCGGCGCGGGTCTGCTTGTCGCCGTTGTAGACGCAGGCCGACGACGAATAGAAGAAGCGCTGGGTGCCGGCTTCCTTGGCGGCGACCAGCATGTGGGTGCTGACCAGCACCGACAGCATGCACTCGGCCTTGTGGGTCTCGATGAAGCCCATGCCGCCCATGTCGGCGGCGAGGTTGTAGATCGTATGGGCGCCCTTGGCGGCGGCGCGGCAGGGTTCGAGCAGGGCGAGATCGCCCACCTGGTTCTCGACGCCCGGGCTCTTCTGGTACCACTCGTTGAGCGGCTTCACGTCGACGGCGCGGATCCTGGTGTGGCCACGCTGCTGCAGAACGCGGACCAGATGGCCGCCGATGAAGCCACCGGCGCCGGTGACGACCACGAGATCATTCTTGGACATTGACCAGCCTTTCACGCGGAGAGAGGGCTTTTATCCTATTTTTCAAAGACTTGCGAGAACGGGCGCGACCCGCCCTGTGGACTCGCCAAGCGCGATGGGCTGCTCGTTTGCGCGCCTTGAGCGATTCCGTCAAGTCACCCAGTGACGCGGCAATAATGCGGCGTCTGCTGCCGTTGCCCGCGGCGGTATTGGGGAAAATCGATGGTCGGAGGGAAAAAACTCTCTTATACCAGCCACATAGGCCCTCGTTGGCCGTCTTGGCATCGTGCTGGCCGAAATCACCCCCGTCATCCTGACCTACAACGAAGCGCCCAACATCGGCCGCTCGCTCGAGCGCCTGACATGGGCGAAAGAAGTCGTGGTCGTCGACAGCAACTCGACCGACGACACGCTGGCGATCGCGGCCCGCTTCCCCAACGTCCGCACGGTCCGGCGGCCGTTCGACACCCATGCCGAGCAATGGCGCTTCGCCGTCGAGCAGACCGGCATCAGGAGCGGCTGGGTGCTTCGGCTCGACGCCGATTACATGGTCGAGCCGGCGCTGCGCGACGAGATCGCGGCCCTGACGCCGACTGAGGAGACAGCGGCCTACGAGATCGCCTTCACTTATTGTATCGACGGCCAGCCCTTGCGCGCTTCGCTCTACCCCGCGCTGCCGGTCCTGTTCCGGCGCGGCCGCGGCCGATTCGTCCAGGACGGCCATACCGAGAAGCTGCGCATTGACGGGCCGATCGTGAAGCTCGGCAACCGCCTGCTGCATGACGATCGCAAGAGCCTGGAGCGCTGGCTGCAGTCGCAATCGCGCTACCAGTCGCAGGAAGCCGAGAAGCTCGCGACCCGGCCGTGGTCCGAGCTCAGCTGGCCCGACCGGATCCGCCGCACGAGGGTCCTGGGGCCGATTGCCGTGGCAGTGCACTGCCTGTTGGTGAAGGGCCTGATATTCGACGGAACAGCCGGGCTTCACTATACAGCGCAGCGCGTGACCGCCGACCTGATCCTCTCCATGCACCTGCTGCGCCGCGACCTCGACCGATGACCTACATCCTCGGGCTGAACGCCTATCACGCAGACGCCGCAGCCTGCCTGGTGAAGGATGGCACCCTGGTCGCCGCCGTCGAGGAGGAGCGCTTCCGCCGCATCAAGCACTGGGGCGGCTTTCCCAGCGAATCGATCCGCTACTGCCTCAGCGAGGCCGGCATTGCCCTCGGCGACGTCGAGCACGTCGCCATCAACAGCGACAACCGCGCCAACCGCTGGCGCAAGCTCGGCCATGTCCTGACCTCCGGCGTCAGCCCATCCTACGTGCTGAGCCGGCTTCGCCAGCGCGGCGAACGCGCCGACATCGCCGGCAACCTCAAGAAGACGCTGCCGGACCATGAGTTCCGCGGCGCCGTGCACGCCGTCGAGCACCATCTCTGCCATCTCGCGTCGGCCTTCCTGGTGTCACCGTACGACAAGGCCGTGGCGGTCTCGGTCGACGGCTTCGGCGACTTCTCGTCGGCCGCCTGGGGACTGGGCGAGGGCGGCAGCCTCCGCGTCGACGGCCGCGTCTACTTCCCTCATTCGCTTGGCGTGTTCTACGAGGCGGTGACACAGTTCATCGGCTTCCCGCACTACGGCGACGAGTACAAGGTGATGGGGCTTGCTCCCTACGGCGAGCCGCGCTTCGTCGATCTCATGAAGCAGATCGTGAAGAGCAGGGACGACGGCACCTTCGAGCTCGACCTGCGCTTCTTCCGCCATGCCTCGGGCGAGGGCGCCAACTATCAGGTGAAGGACGGCATCCCGTCGGGCGGCCGATTGTGGAGCGACGCGCTCGTCCAATTGCTCGGCCCGGCCCGCGATCCGTCCGCGCCGCTGGAGGATCGCCATCGCGACATCGCGCGCTCGGCGCAGGTCGCCTACGAGAACACCTTCTTCAATCTTCTGGGCGCCGTGCACCGCCGCTATGGTGCCGACGCCGTCGTGCTGGCGGGCGGCTGTGCCTACAACTCGGTCGCCAACGGCAAGGTGCTGGAGCGGTCGCCGTTCAAGAAGCTCTATGTCCAGTCGGCCGGCGGCGATGCCGGCGGCGCGATCGGCGCGGCCTTCGCCACCTGGCACAAGCTGGGCGGCGCCGCAGCCCGCCGCCACTTCGTCATGGACCACGCCTATTGGGGGCCGCAGGCCACGCCTGACCAGATCGCGGCCGCCGTCGCCCAGCGCCGCGCCGACTTCGACGCGGCGGGCTGCACCATCGAGCGCATCGCCGACGAGGCGACCTTGTGCAAGCGCACCGCCGAGGCGATCTCGCTCGGCAAGGTGATCGGCTGGTTCCAGGGCCGCCTCGAATGGGGGCCGCGGGCCCTCGGCAATCGTTCGATCCTGGGCGATCCGCGGCGTGCCGACATGAAGGACATCCTCAATCTCAAGATCAAGCGCCGCGAATCCTTCCGGCCGTTTGCGCCCTCCGTCCTGCGCGAGGCGGTGCCGGAGTGGTTCGAAACCGACGACGACGTGCCCTTCATGATGCAGGTCTTCAGGATCCGCGAGGCCAAGCGAAAGGAGATCCCGGCGGTCACCCACGTCGACGGCACCGGCCGGCTGCAGACCGTCACCTGGGCGGGCAATCCGCGCTATGCCCGGCTCATCCAGTCGTTCCGCGACATCACCGGCGTGCCCATGGTCCTGAACACCAGCTTCAATGAGAATGAGCCGGTTGTTTGCAGGCCCGAGGAAGCCATCGACTGTTTCCTGCGGACCAAGATGGACGTCCTCGTCCTGGGTGATACCTTTATCGGGCGATGATCTCGTTCACCGTCAACGGCCAGCCGGCGCGCGTGGACGTCGAGGCCGACAAGCCGCTGCTGTGGGTCCTGCGCGAGGATCTCAACATCACGGGACCCAAGTACGGGTGCGGTGTCGCGGCGTGTGGCGCCTGCACCGTCCATGTCGACCGCGCGGCTGTGCGGTCGTGCTCGATGGCGGCGTCGGACGTTGCCGGCAAGTCGGTGATCACCATCGAAGGACTGGCGCCGGGCACGTTGCACGCCGTGCAGAAGGCCTGGATCGAGGAGCAGGTGCCCCAGTGCGGCTACTGCCAGCCCGGCTTCATCATGTCGGCGGCGGCGTTGCTCGAGGCCAACCCGAAGCCGACCGACAAGGATATCGACGAGGTCCTGTCCAACATCTGCCGCTGCGGCACCTACAGCGCCATCCGCCGTGCCGTGCATCGCGCTTCGGCATTGCTGGGCGGCGCGCCGTGAAGAAGTGGACCCGGCGCATGGCGATCATCGGCGGCATCGCCGGTGGCGGCCTGCTCGGTGTCGGCTTCTGGTTTGCCCGCGAACGCGATCGGCTGGGCGATCGCACGCTGTTCAACGTCAAGCCGGACGAAGCGGGCCTCAGCGGCTGGGTCAAGATCACGCGCGACAACAATGTGATCGTGGCCGTGCCGCGCGCCGAGATGGGGCAGGGCGTGCAGACGGCGCTCGCCATGTTGGTCGCCGAGGAGATGGATGCGCGCTGGAACCAGGTGCGCGTCGAGGATCCGCCTGAGCATGGTGTCTATCGCAATGTCGACATCCTGATCGACACGCTGCCGTTCTCGCCGGAGGAACAGGGCACCGTCGTCGACATGGCGCATTGGATGTCCGGCAAGTTTGGCGGTGTTCTGGGCGTTCTGGCGACCGGCGGCTCGACCAGCGTGCGCGATGCCTGGCATCCCATGCGCGTCGCCGGCGCGGTGGCGCGCGATCTGTTGCTGCGTGCAGCGAGCCGCAAGGCATCGGTGCCGGTCGGTGAGCTCGTCGTCGTGGATGGCGAGGTGCAGCGCAAGAACGGCGGGCGGGTCGCCACTTTCGGCGAGCTGGTCGACCACGTTGGCGACCTGTCGTCGATGCCGGCTCCACCGCTCAAAAGGCCCTCGGAATTCAAGCTCATAGGCAAGCCGCTGCCACGCCTCGATATCCCAGCGAAAGTATTGGGCGCGGCGACCTTCGGCATCGATGTACGCCGGCCTGGTCTTCTCTATGGCGCGGTGCTGAACGCGCCGACCTTCGGCGGCTCGGCAACCGGCTTCAAGGTGAAAGGGAGCCTGCCCAAGGGTGTGGAGACGGTGATCATCATACCGGGCGGCATCGCCGCGATCGGCACCAGCTGGTGGCGCGCCAACAAGCTCCTCCAGGAAGGCATCGAGGTGCAGTGGCAGCCGGGCCCGGAGCCCCACCTCGACAGCGCCACCCTGTGGCGGCGCTACGAGGGGTTGATGCAGGACGGCAAGCCGGCGCTGGTGCGCACGCTGGGCGAAGAGAAGAAGCCCGCGACGGTGCGACCGGTCGAGGCGACCTATCGCGCTCCCTATCTCGCACACACAACGATGGAGCCGATGAACTGCACGGCGCAGGTCTTGCGCGAGGGCGACAAGGCGAAGGTCGAGGTCTGGATGCCGAACCAGGCGCCGACGTTGGTGCGCCTGATCGCAGCCAAGGTCGCGGACGTGCCGCAGGCCGCGGTCAGCGTGCACACGACCTTCCTGGGCGGCGGCTTCGGACGCCGCGCCGAGGTCGACCTGGTGCGGCAGGCCGTGACCTGTGCCATGGCCATGCCGGACCGGCCGGTCCAGGTCCTGTGGTCACGCGAAGAGGACGTGAGGCACGACTATTATCGGCCGATGGCGCTGGCGCGCTGGCGCGCCGAGCTCGACACCTCGGGCGGCACGCCCAAGCTGGTGAGTGTCTCCAAGCGTCAGGTGGCGCAATCGCCGGCCGATCAGTTCCCGACGCGCGTGATCGGCTTGCCGTCGCAGGGCAAGCCCGAGGGCAATGCTGTCGAGAACCCGCCCTATGCCTTTCCGTTCTACAAGCTCGAGGCCATCGTGCCCGACGCCTCGGTGCCCGTCGGCTTCTGGCGGTCGGTCGGCCATTCTCACACCGCCTTCTTCGACGAAAGCTTTGTCGACGAGCTGGCGGCTGCCCTGAAGAAGGATCCGTTTGAGTTCCGCCGCGAGCTGCTGGCGAAGAGCCCACGGCATCTGAAGGTGCTGGAGACGGCCGCGAAGGAGGCAGGCTGGGGGCAGCCGCTGCCGGAGGGCTCGGGCCGTGGCATTGCGCTACGCGCGTCGTTCGGGTCGATCGTGGCCCAGGTCGTCGAAGTCGCTGTGCCCGACGGCAAGACGCTGCAGGTGAAGCGCGTCACCTGCGCGATCGATTGCGGACCCGTGGTCAACCCCGCGATCGTACGCATGCAGATCGAAAGCGGCATCATCTACGGGCTCTCGGCCGCGCTCTACGGCGAGATCACCCTGGCCAACGGCGCCGTTGAGCAGTCGAACTTTCCGGACTACGACGCGGTGCGCCTGGCCGATGCGCCGGCGATGGCGGTGCATCTCGTCGATACCGGCTCGTCTTTCGTGGGGGGTGTCGGCGAGCCCGGCACGCCGCCGATCGCGCCCGCCGTCGCCAACGCGATCTTCGCCGCGACGGGCAAGCGGCTGCGCGACCTTCCGCTGCGCCTCGGCTGAATCTCGCCGGGAGCCGAAAGATCCCTCGGGCTTCGCCCTCGGGATGACAGGGTCCGTTGATCACAACCCGTCGTCATCGCGAGCGTAGCGAGGGACCTTTCATCTTAGCGCGGCATCCTCCTTCGCCGGCGCAGCGTATCCTCGATCTCGGCAATGAGATCGCGCCGGGGCGACCAGCCGAGTTCGACGAGCTTGGGCGAATCGCCGGGGGATCACGGCCCTCGGCCGAGCGCGTGCGAGCAGGTCGTCGAGCCGCGCCTCTTGCCGACGTGGCTGCCGATATGGCCCGCGCCGCCCGTAACGAGGGGCTGTGACCTTCACGTGTCGGGAACCCATCCGATGCAGGACTTGTCCTGCGAAGCGCGCCACAGCGAAGCAGGATGGTGCCGGGTGAGGGATTTGAACCCCCGACCTTCGGTTTACAAAACCGCTGCACTACCGCTGTGCTAACCCGGCGTTGGGTGCCCTTTTAGGGTTTTCCGCTGCTTTGGCCAAGTCGGTGCTTCAGGCACCGAGGAACCTCTGACGGTCCACTCGTTTAATCACGTCATCGTTCCAACAGGATCAAAGGTAGACAGCCGATGTCCGTAGCACCTGCGGCTCTCGACAAAGCCACCCTCGGCCTGCATCCGCTCGAGCAGTATCAGCCGCTGATCGGAGCGGCGGCCGCGGACCGGATATTCAGGAAGGCCGAGGGCGTGCGCGACGCCCATGTCATCCACGTCAATTCGACGTTCTATGGCGGCGGCGTCACGGAAATCCTGACCCCGCTCACCCTGATGATGAATGCGCTGGGTATCGAAGCCGGATGGCGGCAAATCCAGGGCACGCCGGCCTTCTTCAACAGCACGAAGAAGCTCCACAATGCGCTGCAGGGCGAAAGGGTGGAGCTCTCCGACGCCGAGAAGGCGGTCTACGAGCAGGTCGTGTTCGAGAATGCCACCAGGCTTCACCTGTCGGGCTGCGATGCCGTGGTGGTGCACGATCCGCAACCCTTGCCGCTGGTCGGCCACTTCGCCGAGCGCAAGATGCCGTGGCTGTGGCAATGCCACATCGATCTCTCGACTCCCAGCCCGGGTGCCTGGGCCTACCTGCGCGGTTTCGTCGACAGTTATGATGCCGCGATTTTCTCACTGCCGGAGTACGCCCGGGACCTCGACATCGTTCAGCTCTTCTTCACGCCGGCGATCAACCCGTTTTCGGCCAAGAACGCGGAACTCTCCGATGCCGAAATCGACGAGTGCCTGATGCGCTACAGGATCCCCACAAACCGCCCGCTGGTGACGCAAATCTCCCGGTTCGATCGTTGGAAGGATCCGATGGGCGTGATCGAGGCGTTCCGCAAGGCACGCCGCAACGTCGACTGCACGCTGGTCCTGGTGGGCAACACCGCGACCGACGACCCCGAAGGCGACGTCATCCTCGAGACCATCAAGGCGTCGGTCGACGAGCGCATCATTGTGCTCACGGTCGACGATCCGGTTCTGGTGAACGCCCTGCAGCGCCGCGCCGCGGTCGTGCTGCAGAAGTCCACGCGCGAAGGTTTCGGGCTTACCGTCACCGAGGCGATGTGGAAGGGGGCCGCGGTGATCGGCGGCGATGTCGGCGGCATTCGCCGCCAGATACGCGACGGCGAGAATGGCTTCCTCGTCGACAGCGTCGACAAGGCCGCCGAGCGGATCGTGCAGCTGTTGCAGGATCCCGACCTGCGCCTGCGAGTCGGCGAGCGGGCGAGAGAGACGGTCCGCGAGAACTTCCTCATGAGCCGCCTGCTCGAGGACTGGCTCGACCTGCTCGCCGGCTACCGGCGGCCGTGACGCGGGGTTCGTCATGCGCATCGCCCAGGTCGCCCCCCTGGCAGAAAGTGTGCCGCCCAAGCTTTATGGCGGCACCGAACGCGTCGTCGCGTGGTTGATCGACGAGCTGGTCGAGCTCGGCCACGACGTCACGCTGTTCGCCAGCGGCAATTCCCGGACGCGCGCCAGGCTCGAACCGGTATGGCCCTACGCTTTCCGCCTCGGTCGGCCGCGCACCGATCCGGTCGCCGTGCAGGCCGTCCTGCTGGAAACGCTGGCAAAGCGTGCCAAGGACTTCGACGTCGTCCATTGCCATGTCGACTGGCTGCACCTGCCGATCCTCACCCGGACAGGCGTGCCGTTCCTCACCACCTTCCATGGGCGCCTGGATATTGCCGGCTTGCCGGACGTGGTACGCCATTTTCCCGACGCACCCTTCGTGTCGATCTCGCATAACCAGAGGGTGCCGCTCGCCGGCGCCAACTGGCTGGGCACCGTCTATCACGGCCTGCCGGCCGGCTCCCTGCACGCCCGGTTCGAGCGCGGATCCTACCTGGCCTTCCTTGGCCGCCTGACGAAGGAGAAAGGGCCCGAAGCGGCCATGCGGATCGCGCGGGCGGCCGGCGTGCCGCTGCACATCGCGGCCAAGGTGCCCAAGGGCGATCGCGGCTACTTCAAGGAGGAGCTCGAGCCCAAGATCGACGGCCGCGACATCCGGCTCACGGGCGAGGTCAACGACAAGACCAAGGAAGCCTTCCTCGGCGAAGCCACGGCGCTCCTGTTCCCCATCGACTGGCCCGAGCCGTTCGGGCTGGTGATGATCGAGGCCATGGCCTGCGGCACGCCGGTCATTGCCTTCCGCCACGGCTCGGTGCCGGAAGTGATCGATGAGGGAGTTACGGGCTTCGTTGTCGACGATGAGGAGGGAGCCGTACGCGCCGTCGGCCGCCTGGGCGAGCTCGACCGGCGCCAGGTGCGAGCCTGCTTCGAGCGCCGCTTCACCGCCGGCCGCATGGCCAGCGAGTATGTCGCTCTCTACGAAGAGTTGGTGCGCCGCCGCGCCCATTCGTAGGCGGCGATGGCGGCCGCGTTGGAGACGTTCAAGGCGGCCAGCCTGGAATCGGTCGGAATCGTCACCAGGCGGTCGCATTTCTCGGCGGTCAGTCGGCGCAGGCCCTCGCCCTCGGCACCCAGCACGATGCCGGCGCGTCCGCCGAGGTCGAGTTCGTTGATGGCGACGTCGCCGCTTTCGTCCAGCCCGTAAAGCCAGAAGCCCGCTTCCTTCAGCTGCTCCAGCACGCGGGCCAGGTTCACGGCGCGCACCAACGGGACTATTTCAAGTGCCCCCGATGCCGCCTTGGCCAGTACGCCGGTGTCGGCCGGCGCATGGCGCTCGGTGACGATGAGGCCAGCCACGCCGAACGCGGCGGCGCTGCGCAGGATGGCGCCGACATTGTGCGGGTCGGTCACCTGGTCGAGGGCCAGGACCAGGGCGTCGTCGCCACAGCGGGCTAAAACATCCTCCACCTGCGGCTCCTCCAGGGGCGCCACCAGGGCAGCGAGGCCCTGGTGCACGGCGCCGGCGGGCAGGCGGTGGCTGAGATCGTCGCGCGAGAAGAGCTCGACCTTGCTGCCCAATTCGGCGGCGTGGCGCTCAGCCACCTCCCTGGTGGCCAGGACGCGCTCGATCCGACGCTCCGGATTGGCCAGGGCGGCCAGCACGGCGTGGCGGCCGAAAAGCCACACCGACTGATGCCCCCCTTTTTGCTGCCGTTCACGGGTTGGCCGGCTGGGGCGGTGCGGGCGGGAGCGCATAAGAGGTTCTATACGGGGATTTGCCCTTGACGTAACCCATTGGATTTGCGAGCAACGCGCGCCCGTTTGACGGGCTGAACAGGCTTATCTCGCGCCGCGTTTGCCGCAGGTTCGGAGGGGTGGCCGAGCGGTCAATGGCAGCAGACTGTAAATCTGCCGACTTCGCGTCTACGAAGGTTCGAATCCTTCCCCCTCCACCAACGGCCC